>DASRYD010000069.1:0-1908 GCA_035653955.1 Pseudoxanthomonas sp. | reverse complement strand
GCTCGACCGCGTGCTGCCGGCCTTGCTCGAAGCAGCCTCGCGCTCCACCCAACCCGATGCCGCGCTGAAGCGCGCGCTCGGCCTGCTGCAATCCGTCCTGCGCCGCACCAGCTACCTGGCCCTGCTGGACGAGCAGCCCAGTGCGCTGGCGCGATTGATCGACGTGCTCGCGCGCAGCGCGTTGCTGGGCGAACGCCTGGCGATGTATCCGCTGTTGCTCGACGAACTGCTCGATGCGCGCGTTGCCGGACCGCTGCCGGACCAGGCCGGATTGCAGGCGGAGATCGACGCGGCATTGCAGGAAGAAGATGCCGAACAGCAGCTGCGTTCGCTCAACGAACGCCGCCAGGCATTGAGCTTCCGGATCGCCCTGGCGGCGCTCGACGGTCGCCAGCCGGCGCAGGACAGCACCCGTCAGCTCGCATGGTTGGCCGATGCGGTGGTGCGCGCGGTGTTGCCCATGGCCGAAGTCGAAGTCGCAGCCGCGCACGGACGCATCATGGACGGGCGTTTCGCCGCGATCGGTTACGGCAGTCTGGGCGGCGAGGAACTTGGCTTCGGTTCCGATCTCGATCTGGTGTTCCTGTACGACGCAGCCGCCGATGTGGAATCCGACGGAGCGCGTCCGCTGGATGCCACGCGCTGGTATGCGCGGCTGGCGCAGAAGCTGGTCGCGCTGCTCGGCGCGCAGACCGGTGCCGGCCGCCTGTACGAAGTGGATACGCGATTGCGTCCGGACGGCAGCAAGAGCATGCTCGTGTCGTCGCTGGCCAGCTACCGCGATTACCAGCGCGAACGCGCGTGGACCTGGGAACACCAGGCCCTGGTGCGCGCACGCGGAGTGGCGGGAGATGCGTCGTTGCTGGCCGAATTCGACGCGATCCGCGACGAAATCCTGTCGCGTCCGCGGGAAACGGCGAAGTTGCGCGACGAGGTGATCGGCATGCGCGCGAGGATGCGCGCCGAGCTCGATCGCAGCGAGGCGCCGCGATTCGATCTGAAGCAGGGCGCGGGCGGTCTGGTCGACCTGGAATTCCTGCTGCAATACCTCGTGCTGCGGGAATCGCGGGTACATTCCGCGTTGCTGGTCCCGCGCAACAGCGCCGCGTTGATCGTTGCCCTGCGGGATGCGGGATTGTTGGACGAGGATGCCGGGTCGTCGTTGTCGCAGGCGCATGCAACGTTCCTGCGCGAAGGCCTGGCATGCACGCTGGACCGGAGGCCGCGCATAGTCGCCGAGAACGATGCCGTCGCCGGCGCGCGTTCGGTCGTGCGCAACGTCGCGCGCGACTGCGGGTTGGATTTCGATTCGATTGCGTAGGAGCGCCCTGTCCGCGACGGGCGTCGCCGTGGATTCCGCGCGGGCTGGGCCCGCTCCTACAGAGGCAGTCTCTCGCGCAGGATCGCCGCGACCCGCGCGGTTTCGCGCAACGGCTCCACGTCGAACGGCAGCAATGCGCCATCCATCGCGCGGATGCGTCCACGCGCGAACAGGGCGTCGAGGAAGACGCGCGGACGGCCGCGCACGCGGACCGGGTCGAACACGTGCACCGGCACGCGCGTGGCGCAGGCTTCGGAAACCATGTTGACCGAATCCGGCGAACACACGATGCGGTCGGCCCAGGCCAGCAGGCCGGGGTACGGATTCTCGCCGTCTTCCTCGCCGCACCAGACCACGCCGGGCGTTTCCACGTAACGGTGGCGCAGCGCGGCGATCACCTTCGGGTCGGTGCGTCGAGAAGTGGTGACGAGCACGCTGCCGCCATCGCGAGCCAGCGCGACTTCCAGCCGCGCTGCCAGCACTTCGAAGGCGTTGCGATCGAAACGCGCGTGCGCACTGCTGCCGCCCAGCAGCACGGCGGTGCGCGGCTGCGGCAATTCGGCGAAGGCGGCGAAGCGTTCGCGCGC
>DASRYD010000068.1:0-4000 GCA_035653955.1 Pseudoxanthomonas sp. | reverse complement strand
GACACTTTCTGCGGCACGCTGGCCGCGCGCCTCGCGCAGGGCGATGGCGTCGACGACGCCCTGCGCTATGCCAGCGCGGCTTCCGCGATCGCCTGCACGCGGCTGGGTGCGCAATCCAGCATTCCCGAACGCGCTGAAGTGGAGGCCTTCCTCCGCGATGCGCCACTCTTTGCGCCGCAAGCGCAGCAGTCGCTGGCCGCCTATTGCGGCCTGTGACCGAACCCGACGAAATTCCCATGAACGACACACCGCCAACGCCCGCCGGACCCGACGACGCGTCGCGCCGCCCGCCGAAGACCGAATACAAGTTCTCGCACGTCACCACCCAGCGCTACCTGCCCACGCCGGGCAAGGCGCCGGGCTGGCCGTTCGCCGAGATCGGCCACTGGATGATCGATCCCAACGCCAGTGCCGACGACTGGATCGCCGAGTTGCGCGATTGGCGCCGCGAGCATCTGACCCGGATCGGCTACGACGACGCCAACTACCGCCGCCCGGAACTGCAATGGGCGCAACGCAACTTCGTCCACGCGCAGATGATGGTCGAGGACCGTTTCTTCTTCGATCCGCAAAACGGCCGCTACACCGTCGATCGCTACCTCGACGACCTCGAGGCGCGCTTCGGCGGCATCGACAGCGTGCTGGTCTGGTACGTGTACCCGAACATCGGCATCGACGACCGCAACCAGTTCGACCTGGCCGCCGACCTGCCGGGCGGGCTGGAAGGGCTGAGGGGCGCGGTGGACGATTTCCATCGACGCGGCGTGCGCGTGTTCCTGCCGACCATGCCGTGGGACAACGGTACTCGCGCGCAGGGCGAGGCCGATTGGCGGGCGATCGCGAAGATCGTCGCCGCGGTCGGTGCCGACGGCATCAACGGCGACACCTACAACGGCGTGCCGCGCGCATTCTTCGACGCCTGCGATGCGATGGGCCGGCCGGCGGTGCTGCAGCCGGAATCGACGATCAGCGCCGAAGAGCAACTGGTCTGGAACGTGCAGAGCTGGGGCAAGAAGGCGCCGAACGAAGCGGTGCCGCCGGTGGCCAAGTTCAAATGGCTGGAACCGCGGCATATGATCAACTACGAGAACCGCTGGGGCCGCGACCGCAACCACGACCTGCAGTACTGCTTCTTCAACGGCATCGGCTACAACGCGTGGGAGAACATCTGGGGCCTGTGGAACCAGTTCGTCCCGCGCGACGCCGAAACGCTGCGCCGCATCGCCGCGATCTACCGCCGTTTCCCCGCGTTGCCGACCAGTCGCGAATGGCGCCCGTACGAGAAGACCTTGCAACGCGGGGTGTTCGCCAGCCGGTTTCCGGGGCGGGGCATGACCCTGTGGACGGTGGTCAACCGCAACGAGTACGCGGTTGACGGCGACCAACTGGCACTGCCGCATGCCGCGGGCCGGCGCTGGTTCGATTTGTGGAATGGCGTCGAACTGCGGCCTCGGGTCGACGGCGACCGCGCGATTGTGGATTTCGCGCTGGAACCGCGCGGCTTCGGCGCATTGCTCGCGCTGGACGAGGGTGTGCGGGAAGAGCTTGATGGCTTCCTGGCGGCGATGCGCGGACAGGCGGCGACCCCGTTGCAATCGCTGTCGAACGCGTGGCGCTCGTTGCCGCAGACGCTGGTCGAGATCGCGCCGACCGCCCCGGTCGCCGTTGCGCCGGACGGCATGGTCGCGGTGCCGGCGGGCGAGTTCGAGTTCGTGGTCGGCGGCGTCGAGGTCGAAGGCCAGACCTGGGAAGGCAACGACGTCCAGTACCCGTGGGAACCCAACGCGCGGCGCTTCCACCGCAAGCGCTTGTCGATGCACGCCTTCCACATAGACCGCCATCCGGTGACCAATGCGCAGTATCGGGCCTTCCTCGAAGCCAGCGGCTACCGGCCGCGCGACGCAGGCAATTTCCTGCGCCATTGGCGCGACGGTGCGCCGGTGCCGGGCAGCGAGCGCCAGCCGGTGCGTTGGGTATCGCTGGAAGACGCGCGCGCCTACGCCGCCTGGGCCGGCAAACGCCTGCCACGGGAGTGGGAATGGCAGTACGCCGCGCAGGGCAATGACGGTCGCGCCTATCCGTGGGGCGACGCATGGAACGACGCCGCAGTCCCCGCGCCATGCCACGAGCGCGTCGCTTCGCCGCCGGACGACGTCGGTACGCATCCTCAAGGCGCCAGCCCGTTCGGGGTGGAAGACCTGGTCGGCCATGTCTGGCAATGGACCGACGAGTACCTCGATGCGCATACCCGTGCGGCGGTATTGCGCGGCGGCAGCCATTACCGTCCGCAGACCTCGCACTGGTATTTCCCGCAAGCGCTGCGTCTCGACCAGCACGGCAAGTATCTGTTGATGGCGCCGTGCAAGGACCGTTCCGGCTGCGTCGGTTTCCGCTGCGTGGTGGATGCGGCGTGAACCTCCCGCGGGCGGCAACGTGGGCATTGGTGGCCGGCTCCTTGCTGGCGACCGGCTCGTTGTTGTCCGCCTGCGAACGCATGCCATCGCGCAAGGTAGTGCTGATCGGCGGTGCCGATGGCGAAGGACCGGGCAGCCACGACTACCCGCAGGGTATCCGTGCCATGCAGGCGTGGTTGCAAGGCGATCCGGAAACCCACGGGCGCATTGAAGTCGCCGCGTATCCGGATGGATGGCCGGTCGATCCGCACGCCTTCGAGGGCGCCAGTGCGGTGGTCTGGTATTTCGAGGGGCTGGACAAGCATCCGTTGCGCGACCCGGCGAAGCGGGCCGTTTTCGAAGCGCTGATGAAGCGCGGCGTCGGCCTGGTCGCTTTGCACCAGGCTTCGACCGTGCCGGCCGACGACGACTTCGGCTTGCCACGCTGGCTGGGCGGTGTGCGCGTCGGCATGTTCGATCGCACCACCGAATGGGCCGAGCTCAAGCCGGCGACGCATGCGATCACGCAAGGCATCGGCGAATTCGGTTATCGCGACGAGTTCTATCCCACGTTCCGTTTCCCGACGCGCGGCGGCAGGCGTGCCCCGTTGCTGAAGGCCGTCCTGCATCCGCAGTTCCGCGACGGAAAGGCCGTGCTCGACGACAAGGCCGAAGCCACCGACGTCGCCTGGGCGTTCGAGCGCGAGGGCGGCGGACGCAGCGTCGTTTACAGCGGCGGTCATTTTCTTGCCGCGCTGGATGAACCGGGCGTGCGCCGCGCGCTGCGCAATGCGGTGTTGTGGACGGCAGGGCTGGACGTCCCCAACGGCAGACCCGTCGCCGCTACACCCGCACCGGTAGTGGCATCCCGGACCGGCGGCCCGCCGCGCGCGACTTTCCACGTCGATGCCGGTCGCAGCGGCTGGCGTCGCGACGAACGCGTGCTGTCGCCAGGCAAACTCGATGAGCGCGAATTCGGCCTGGTTTGGGAATCGCCGCAACTCGATGCCTTCGACGGCCAGCCGCCGCGCTTGTATGCCTCGCCGTTGTATCTCGAGAAGCTGGCCTTCGCCCACGGTCCGTATCGCGGCGAACGCCTGTCGGTGGTGATCGCCGCCAGCAGCAATGGCTACGTATATGCGATCAACGCCGCTCGCCAGGGCGACCTCGCCCCCGGTCGCATCCTCTGGCGCAAGCGGCTGGGCGAACCATGCCGGCTGCAGCCGGCACCGTTGGACGGCGTACCGACCGGCATCCTCAGTACGCCGATTGCCGATCCCGCCAACAATCGCCTGTACGCGACCCATTGCGATCCGCAGCGACGCTGGCAGGCCTATGCGCTGGCGCTCGACAGCGGCGAAGTGCTGCCCGGCTGGCCGGTGCGGCTGGACGAAGCCACCTTCAACCGACTCAATGCCAATGCCGGGTCCGAGCCGGTACCGCCGAAGCGCAAGTTCGATTTCCGCGTGCAGCGCGGCGCGTTGAACCTGAGCCCGGACGGCTCGCAGTTGTACGTGGTGTTCGGCGAGACCGAAACCGGCTGGATCGCGGCGGTAGATACGCGCAAGGCGCGGGTGAGCAGCGCCTTCGCGGCCGTGGCGATGCCG
>DASRYD010000067.1:0-2500 GCA_035653955.1 Pseudoxanthomonas sp. | reverse complement strand
GTGGCGCGCGCGACGCTGGCGCTGGATGCGAACGGCGGCGGCGCATTGCAGGACCTGCAGGTGATCTGGCGCCAGCAGCCGAAGGTGACCGGCGAAGGCCATTACGGGCATCGCATCCTGTTCGATCGCGATGGCTACCTGTGGCTCAGCTCGAGCGAACGGCAGAAGTTCGACCCGGCGCAGGACATGAAGACCAACCTCGGCAAGATCTTGCGCCTGCGCGACGACGGCACTCCCGCACCGGACAATCCGTTCGCCGCTCAAGGCGGCGTGGCCGCCCAGGTGTGGACGCTGGGCCACCGCAATGTCTTGGGACTGGCCTTCGATGCCAAGGGGCAGTTGTGGGAAACCGAGATGGGTCCGCGCGGCGGCGATGAATTCAACCGCATCGAACGCGGCAAGAACTACGGCTACCCGGTCGTTTCCAACGGCGACCACTACGACGGCCGCACGATCCCCGACCACGACACCCGCCCGGAATTCCGCGCACCGCTGGTCAGTTGGACGCCGGTGATTTCGCCGTCCAGCACGATCATCTACAGCGGCGACAAGTTCCCTGCGTGGCGCGGCAACGCATTGATCAGCGGATTGTCGTCGCAGGCGCTGGTGCGGGTGCAGATCGACGGCGACAGCGCGCGCGAAGTCGAGCGCTTCGACATGGGCCAGCGCATCCGCCAGGTGGTACAGGGCCCGGACGGCGACCTGTGGCTGATCGAGGATGGCCCGGATGCGCGCCTGCTGCGGCTGAGCCCGAAACGCTGAGCGGTCCGTTCCGCGTCTCGCGGGGCCGGATTCATCCGGCATTCCCGGCATTCGCAGTGCCGCGGCGACAGGATTCGGCTCTATCCAGCGATCATTTCGACGTGGCGGCCGCCGGCGTCGCGTCGGCCGGCCGCTGCGGCTTCGGCCCCAGCACCTCGCGGTAGCGTGCGTTCAGCGCCATCACTTTGTCGATGTAGGCGCGGGTCTCGGCATACGGCGGCACGCCCTTGTATTTCGTCACCACGCCGATGCCGGCGTTGTACGCGGCGGCGACCAGGGTGAGGTCGTTCTTGTAGCGCTTCAACAACGCCTTCAGGTGCCGCGCGCCGGCGTCGATGGATTCGCTCGGCGAATACGGGTCCTTGACCCCGTATTCCTTCGACACTTCCGGCATCAACTGCATCACGCCCTGCGCGCCCTTCGGCGAGAGCGCCTTGGCGTCGTAGCCGCTTTCGGCATGGGCGATCGCGCGCAGCCACGCCTCGGGCACCCCGCTTTTCTTCGCCGCGGTCTTGAACGGCTTCGGAAACAGGTCCATGCGCGGCTTGCCGACCTTGCCCATGCCCGGATGGGCCGGCTCGCCGGGCGGCGTGGCCACGGTGAATTTCAGGAAGGGCACCGAACCGGGCAGGTTGCGCGTGCTGTAGACCTTCTTTCCATCCTGTTCGCGTTCGTACAGCACGCCGCTGAACACGCCGAAATTGCCCCACAGGTTCGGCGTCTGCACCGCGTCGTCGGCGATTTCCTTCGCCTCGCACTTCGAACCCGGCTCCGGCGCGGTGGCCAGGCTGACCGTGCCGCCACGCACGCAGCGGTACACGATGCGCGCCTGCGCGGGCAAGGCGCAGGCGAGCAGGCAGGCGATGGCGAGGGCGGCACGCAGCGGCATGGGCGCGGATTCTACGTCGCCCATGGCTGAACGCCGGGCTTACCCGGACTTGAGCGCGTGGCCGCCGAACTCGTTGCGCATCGCCGCGATCAGTTTGTCGGCGAAGGAATCGGTATCTCGCGAACGCAGCCGCTGCAGCAGCGACAGGGTGATCACCGGTGCAGGCACGTCCAGGTCGATGGCCTCGGCGACGGTCCAGCGGCCTTCGCCCGAATCGGCCACCCATGGCGCGATGCCTTCCATCTCCGGGTTCTTCCCCAGCGCATCGGCGGTCAGGTCGAGCAGCCACGAACGCACCACGCTGCCGTCGCGCCAGATTTCGGCGACCTGATGCAGGTCCAGGGCGAATTCCGACTTGTGCTGCAGGATGGCGAAGCCCTCGGCGTAGGCCTGCATCATTCCGTACTCGATGCCGTTGTGGACCATCTTGGTGAAGTGGCCCGTGCCGCTGGGTCCGACCCGGCCCCAGCCGCTATCCTTGGCCGGCGCCAACGTGGCGAAGATCGGGCGCAACCGTTCCACCACTGCTTCGTCGCCGCCGATCATCAGGCTGTAACCCTCGGCCAGCCCCCACACGCCGCCGCTGGTGCCGCAATCGACATAGGCGATCCCATGTTCGGCCAACATCGCAGCGCGGCGCTGGGTGTCCTTGTAGTTGGAATTGCCGCCATCGACGATGGTGTCGCCGGGCGCAAGCAGTCGCAGCAGCTGGTCGAGGGTGTCGTCGACGATCTTCCCCGCCGGCACCATCAGCCACAGCGCGCGCGGCGCTTGCAACTTGCCGACCAGTTCCGCCAGCGAGGCGACGGCTTCGATGCCGTTGGCCGCGGCCGCGGCGCGCGCGGGTTC
>DASRYD010000066.1:0-15956 GCA_035653955.1 Pseudoxanthomonas sp. | reverse complement strand
GCCGGCGATGCGCACCTCGAACGCCGCGGCCGCCGAACCGGCCAGCGTGCGGCTGGTGGCGTCGGGCGGACGCTCGAACATCACCACACCCGGGAATTTCTCCGCGATCACCCGCCGGATGGCGGCCAGGTATTCATGACTGGGTGCGTGCGGCGAACGCAACTGCACCTGCACCTCGGCCTCGAACGCGCCGACCACGGTGCTGTCCACGATCGACATGTTGTAGGCCTCGGGTACGCCGATCTGCTCGTAGACCGTCTGCAGTTCCGAGGCGGGGATGATGCGGCGGATCTCGTTCTGGATGTCGCTCAGGCGCGCTGCGGTTTGCTCCAGTCGCGTGCCGGGCGGCATGCGCACCTGCATGCGCAACTGGCCGGCGTCGACCTGCGGGAAGTAGTCGCGCCCCAGCATCAGCGCCGCGCCGACGCCGAGCGCCACGGTCAGCAGCGCCGCCAGCGTCAGCACGCCACCGTGATGGCCCAGCCGCACCAACAAGGCGTGATGGCGTTCGCGCAGGTTTTCCAGGACGTGCTCGACGCGATGGTTCACCGACAGCAGCAGCTTCTCGGGTGCCCATCGCGGGTTCTTGCGACTCTCGATATCGGCGGGCAGCAGCAGATAGCACAACACCGGAATGAGTGTGCGCGAGAGCAGGAACGAGGCCGCCATCGCGAAGATCACCGCCAGCGCCAGCGGCGTGAATACCCAGGCCGACAGGCCGGTCATCAGCAGGATGGGCGTGAGCACGATGCAGATCGCGATCGTCGACACCATCTCGGGGAACACCACTTCCTTGGCGCTGTCCAGGATCGCCGTGCGCACGTCCTTGCCCATCGCGATGTGGCGGTTGGTGTTCTCCACGTCCACGACCGCGTTGTCGACCAGGATGCCGATCGCCAGCGCCAGGCCGCCCAACGTCATCACGTTGAAGGTGTAGCCGAGCAGGTCGAGCATCGAGACCGAGGCCAGCAGCGCCAGCGGAATCGCCGACAGCACGATCACGCTCGAACGCCACGAGCCGATGAACACCAGCACCACGAAGGCCACCAGCAAGCCCACCAGCACCGCTTCGTGCTGGATCGAGCCGATGGCGTTGTCGACGAACACCGACTGGTCGAAGATCGGCTCGATGCGCATGCCCGGCGGCGCCGAGGCCAGCACCTCCGGCAGCTTGGCGCGCACCGCGCGCACGATCTCCACCGCCGAGGCGCCGCCCATCTTGATCAGCGCCACCGACACCGCGTTGGCGCCGTCCATGCGCGCGACGTTGGTCTGCAGCGCGCCGCCGTCGCGCACCGAGGCGATGTCGCGCACGTAGATGATGCTGCCGTCGCGGTTGGCGACCGGCAGATCGAGGAATTCGGCGGTGGTGGCCGGGCTGACGTTGAGCGAGATCTGCATCTCGCGCGCGCCCTCCCGGATCGACCCCGAAGGCAGGGTCGGATTGCCGCGCTCCAATGCAGTGGTCACGTCGGCCGGCGTCAGGCCGTAGGTCTGCAGCGCCGACGGGTTCAGGTCGACCATGATCTGCCGCGGCGCGCCGCCGTAGGGCAGGCTCATGCGGATGCCGGGGATGGTCTGGATCTGCGAACGCAGCTGCAGGCGCGCGTAATCGTACAGCTGCGCCTGCGACATCGAATCCGAGGACAGCACCAGCTGCAGCACCGGCGTGCTGGACAGGCTGTTGCGCACCACGATCGGCGGCGAGGTGCCGGTGGGCATGCGCCGCAGGATCGTCTGCGAGATGGAGGTGATCTGGCCGTACGCGCGATCCAGACTGACGTTCGGCTGGAAATCGATGCGGATGATGGCGACGCCGTTGATCGTTTCCGATCGCACCTCCTTGATGTCGTCGACGCTGTTGAGGATCGCGATCTCGGAGAACGTGGTCATCTTGGCGGCCATGTCCGCCGCCGGCAGACCGTTGTAGGTCCAGACCAGGTTGATCGAGGGAATGCCGACTTCCGGCAGGATGTCGGTCGGCATGCGCCGGGCCGCCAGCGTACCGAACAGCAGGATCAGGATCGCTAGCACGCCGATGGTGTAACGGCGTGCCAACGCATATTGGACGATCCACATGATGAGAATCCCGGTGTGGGGGAGGCGGGACATCTCGCCACGGAAACAACTTCGACCCCTGCCCGCGAAATCGACGAATCGGGAAGGGGCGGATGGTGCGCCGAGCGTTGTCGATCAAGCTACGCCCGGCACCTTCACGGGCGTTAGTTCATTGCTGCCGGATCATTGCCTAATCCTGCAATCGTGCCGGGACGGGCTCACGATACCCGGAACCGGCGCGCATAATCGCCGCAACGGCAGAACAAGGTATTCCGTCATGCATTCAAGTGTTTCCGCCGACTCCATCGCCGCCCGCGCGCAGCACGCGCAGCAGGCCGAGCTCGCCGACCGGATTGCCCGATTGACGCCCGGGGACGGAAATCACGCGACGTCCATATCCAGGCTCTTCGCCTACCGTGCCAGCGTGCCCGGGCCGTGCATCCCGTCCGTGTACGAGCCGCGGCTGGCGTTCGTGGCGCAGGGCAGCAAGATCGTCATGCTGGCCGGCGACACCTATCGCTACGACCCCCTGCACTTCTTGGTCGTCTCGATGCCGCTGCCTGCCGCCAGCGGCGTGATCGATGCCACGCCCGAAAAGCCCTACCTGGCGCTGCGCCTGGACATCGAGCTGGATGAAATCTCCTCCTTGCTGCGCGATGTCGAGCCGCCGCCGGCGCCGGTCCAGGTCGATCGCGGCCTGTACGCCGCGCGCGCCGACGCCCAGCTGCTCGACGCCGTGCTGCGCCTGATGCGCCTGCTGGACAACCCGCAGGACGTGCCGGTGCTGTCCGCGTCCGTGAAACGCGAAATCTATTACCGCGTGCTGACGGGCGACCTCGGCCACCGTTTGCGCGATCTCGCCACCGCCGGCAGCCGCTCCAACCGCATCGCCATGGCGGTGGCGCAACTACGCGAGCATTACGCGCAGCCGCTGCGCATCGACGAGCTGGCGGATTCGGTGCACATGAGCGTGTCGTCCCTGCACCACCAGTTCAAGGCGGCCACGTCGATGTCGCCGCTGCAGTTCCAGAAACAGGTGCGCCTGCACGAGGCGCGCAGGTTGATGCTGATGGAAGGATTGGAGGCCAACACCGCCGCGCACCGGGTCGGCTACGAAAGCCCCTCGCAGTTCAGCCGCGAATACAAGCGCCTGTTCGGCGCGCCGCCGCGTTCGGATATCGGGCTGGCGAGAGCCGCGCAGGCCGGATGACGGAGGGCGGGGGCGGCGCCACAACCGGAACCCCGGCCCGCCGCGACCTCAGGCCTTCGGGCGCACCATCACGTGCACTTCGGCCAGTTGCTCGTCCGGGATCGGCGACGGCGCGCCGGTCATCAGGCATTGCGCGGTGGTGGTCTTGGGGAACGGGATCACGTCGCGGATCGATTCGGTGCCGGCCATCAGCGCGGCGATGCGGTCGATGCCGAAGGCGATGCCGCCGTGCGGCGGCGCGCCGAACTTCAGCGCGTCGAGCAGGAAGCCGAACTTGGCCTCGGCCTCTTCCGCGCCGATGCCGAGCAGCTCGAACACCGCGCTCTGCATTTCCGGGCGGTGGATGCGGATCGACCCGCCGCCGATCTCGTTGCCGTTCAGCACCATGTCGTAGCCGCGCGACACCGCGGTCTTCGCGTTGGCGCGCAAGTCGGCGATGTCGTCGACCGCGGGCGCGGTGAACGGATGGTGCAGGGCCACGTAGCGCTGCGCTTCCTCGTCCCATTCGAACATCGGGAAATCGGTGACCCACAGCGGCTTCCAGCCTTCCTGCACCAGATCGAAGTCCTTGCCGGCCTTCAGGCGCAGCGCGCCCATGAAGTCGCTGACCTTGCCGTATGCGCCGGCGCCGAAGAACACGATGTCGCCATTGCCCGCGCCGACGCGCTTCAGCAGCGCGGCGAACGCGTCCTCGGCGAAGAACTTCCGGATCGGCGAAGAAATCTCGCCCGCCTCGTCGATCTTGACGTAGGCCAGGCCCTTGGCGCCGTACTTGGCGGCATGCGCGGCGTATTCGTCGATCTGCTTGCGGCTGAGCGACGCGCCGCCCGGGATGCGCAGCGCCGCGACGCGGCCGTCCGGGTCGTTGGCGGCGCCGGCGAACACGGCGAATTCGCTAGACTTGACCAGCTCGGCCACGTCGACCAGTTCCAGCGCGATGCGCAGGTCCGGCTTGTCCGAGCCGTAGCGGCGCATGGCTTCGGCCCAGGTCATGCGCGGGAAGGGTGCGTCCAGCTCGACGTCCATCACTTCCTCGAAAATGTCGCGGATCATGCCCTCGACGGTGTCCTGCACGTCGCGCTCGCGCACGAAGGCGAACTCCATGTCGAGCTGGGTGAATTCGAGCTGGCGGTCGGCGCGCAGCGCTTCGTCGCGGAAGCAGCGCGCGATCTGGTAATAGCGGTCGAAGCCGGCCACCATCAGGATCTGCTTGAACAGCTGCGGCGACTGCGGCAGCGCGTAGAACTCGCCCGGATGCATGCGCGCCGGCACCAGGAAGTCGCGCGCGCCCTCGGGCGTGGCCTTGGTCAGGATCGGCGTCTCGATGTCCTGAAAGCCGCGCGCTTCCAGCCAGCGGCGCAATGCCTGCACCAGGCGGATGCGGGTGCGCTGCTTGCGCTGCATTTCCGGCGTGCGCAGATCCAGGTAGCGGTACTTCAGGCGGATGTCCTCGCCCGGGTTCTCGTGGGCGTGGAACGGCAGCGGCGCGGCCTTGTTGAGGATCTCGATCTTGGTCGCGATCACTTCGACCTTGCCGGTGCGGATCTTGGCGTTCACGGCTTCACGCGGGCGGACCACGCCCTCGACCTGCAGCACGTCCTCGTAACCCAGCGACGCGGCGACCTTGAACACATCGGCATTCGACGGATCCACCGTCACCTGCACGATGCCCTCGTGGTCGCGCAGGTCGATGAAGCACACGCCGCCGAGGTTGCGGGCGACGTCGGTCCAGCCGCACAAGGTGACGGTCTGGCCGATCAGGGCCTCGTCGACGAGACCGCAGTAATGGGTACGCATGGGAATTCCAGTTGAATCCGGCGCAGGGCCGGCAGGGGGCCGCATAGTTTAAGGCAGCGCGCTTTTTCCTTCTCCCTCCGGGAAAAAGAAAGGCGCCCTGCCCCTTGAAGCCGAACCACGCCGGGGTATAGTCCGCCCACTCGTCCGTAGGGGATACCGCCATGTCGCGTCTGTTGCCTGCCGTCGTCTTCGCGCTGGGCCTGCTGTTCGCCGCCCCTCCCGTCTTCGCCCAGGTCCAGACCCGGGCCTACGCCCCGGAAAACCTGCGCACCCTGTCGGTCGCCGACCAGACCCGGGTGATCCGGCTGGAATATGCCGAACAATCGGGGGGACGAACCATCCCCGCCGACCAGTTGCGCTTCTACCTGGACCAGGTCAACCGCTCCAACTGGGGTTTCAGCCGGATCAAGGCCGATATCGCGCAGTCGCTGGGCGGCAATGGCGGTACCCGGCCACCGATTGGCGGCCAGACCATCGCCTGCGAAAGCAAGGGCAACGACGCCCGTCGCTGCGTGCCGCCGTGGCGCGGCCCTTCGCGACTGGTGCGGCAACTGTCGAACAGCCCCTGCGTCGAGAACAGCACCTGGAATTCGCAAGACCGGCTGATCACCGTGTGGAAGGGTTGCCGCGGCGAATTCGCCCCCGGCATCAGCGCCCAGACCATCCGCTGCGAGAGCAAGGGCAACGACGCCAGGCGCTGCACGCCGCCGTGGCGCGGTCCGTCGCGGCTGGTGCAGCAGCTGTCCAGCAGCCCGTGCATCGAAGGCCGCACCTGGAACTCGCAGGACGGCCTGATCACGGTATGGAAGGGCTGCCGCGCCGAATTCGCCGCACGCGGCCTCGGCGGCGGGAATTCCGGCAACTATTCGGTCACCTGCGGCAGCGTCAACAACCGCTACACCACCTGCGCCTGGAACACCCGCTACGGCCGCCCGACGCTGATCCAGCAGCTGTCGAGCGCGACATGCCGCGAAGGCGTCAGCTGGGGCTATTCGGGCAACCAGATCTGGGTGAACAACGGTTGCCGGGCGCGCTTCGGCGTCCGCTGAGATGCACGAAGGGGCCGGAGGGCCCCTTCTTTTTTCCGCGATCCTGATCCGCTCCCTCGGATCAGGTCGACGTTGATGGCGTAGTCGGTGCCGGCGTCGGCTTGGCTTCGGTCTTGGCCGGAGCCGGTTCGCTGGCCGGCTTGTCCACGGAAGGCTTGCTGCCCTCGCCGCCCTCGGCCAGGTTGCGCTTCTTGTCGCCGTCCTTCTTGAAGTCGGTCTCGTACCAGCCGCTGCCGGACAGGCGGAACGCCGGCGCGGTCAGCTGGCGCTTGATCGCGTGCGCGCCGCAGCCCGGGCAGGTGTCCGGGTCCGGGTCGGACAGCTTCTGCAGGCGGTCGAAGCTGTGGCCGCATTGGGTGCATTCGAAGGCGTAGATCGGCATGGCGGGGAACGGGAGCGTTGCGGGTTCGAGGGAGTCAGATAGGGCCGAATGCGCGGCGATCAAGCCGCATCGTACAGCTCCGACCAGGCCTGTTCGGCCCGTTCGAGGTCGGCGGACAGGGTTTCGCGGCGTCGCCCGAGCTCGCGCAGGCGCGTCGCGTCGCTGGCCGCCGCCGGATCGGACATCTCCGCGTCGAGCACGGCCAGGGCGTCCTCCAACTCGGCGACTTTCGCTTCGGCCGCGGCCAGCTTGTGCGGGTTCGGCGATTTTTTCGCCGGCATCGGCCTGGTCGGCGGCGGCGGGGTCGGCGCGAGTTCGGCCATCTTCTGCTTGGTGCCTTGCGCGGCGGGCCGCGAGCGCAGCCACGCGGCGTATTCGTCCAGGTCGCCGTCGAACGGTTCCACCACGCCATCGGCGACGCGCCAGAAGGTGTCGCAGACCAGGCCGATCAGGTGGCGGTCGTGCGAGACCATGACGATGGCGCCGTCGAAATCGCTGAGCGCCTCGGCCAGCGCCTCGCGCATTTCCAGGTCGAGGTGGTTGGTCGGCTCGTCGAGCAGCAGCACGTTCGGCTGCTGCCAGGCGATCAGCGCCAACGCCAGGCGCGCGCGTTCGCCGCCGGAGAAGCCATCGACGGCCTCGAAGGCGCGGTCGCCGGGAAAATTCCACTTGCCGAGGAAATCGCGGAACGCCTGGGTCGGCGAATCCGGCGAGATTTCCCGGAAGTGGTCGATCGGCGACTGGCCTTCGTGCAGCGATTCGACCGTGTGCTGGGCGAAATAGCCGATGCGCAGGTCCGGATGCGCGCTGCGCTCGCCCGCGATCAACGGCAATTCGCCGACCAGGGTCTTCACCAGCGTGGTCTTGCCGGCGCCGTTGGGACCGAGCAGGCCGATGCGGTCGCCGGCTTCGAGGCCGAAACCGACCTCGTGCAATATCACCGCCTCGCGGCCGTAACCGGCTTCACCGTGGTTGATGCGGATCAGCGAATGCGGCAGCTTGTTCGGCTCGGCGAATTCGATGCGGAACTCGCGCTCCACGCGCACCGCCTCGGTGCCGGCGAGCTTGGCCAGGCGCTTCATCCGCGACTGCGCCTGCCTGGCCTTGCTGGCCTTGGCCTTGAAGCGGTCGATGAAGCTCTGCAGGTGCGCGCGCTCGGCCTGTTCCTTCTCGTGCGCGATCTGCTGCTGGCGCAGTTGCTCGGCGCGCTGGCGTTCGAAGTCGGTGTAACCGCCGACGTACAGCTTCGCGCCGCCGCCGTGCAGGTGCAGGGTGTGGGTGGCGACGTTGTCGAGGAACTCGCGGTCGTGCGAGATCAGCAGCAGCGTGCCGGGATATTTCAGCAACCACTGCTCGAGCCACAGCACCGCGTCCATGTCGAGGTGGTTGGTCGGTTCGTCGAGCAGCAACAGGTCGCTGGGCATCATCAGCGCGCGCGCCAGGTTCAGGCGCACGCGCCAGCCGCCGGAGAACGCCGACACCGCGCGGCGATGGGTTTCGGCGGGAAAACCGAGGCCGTGCAGCAGCTTGCCGGCGCGCGCCTCGGCGTCGTAACCGTTCAATTCGGCGATGCGCAGGTGCGCGGCGGCGACCGCATCCCAATCCTCGGCGGCGCTGGCATCGGCTTCGGCTTTCAGTGCCGCAGCCACCTCGGTATCGCCGCCCAGCACGAAGTCGATGGCCGCGTCGGGCAGCGACGGGGTTTCCTGGGCGACGCTGGCGATGCGCACCCTGCCGGGCAGGTCGACGTCGCCCTTGTCGGCCTCCAGCTCGCCGCGCACGGCGGCGAACAGGCTGGACTTGCCGGTGCCGTTGCGCCCGACCACGCCGACCCGGTAGCCCGCGTGCAGGGCCAGGTCGACGTTGGACAAAAGGAGACGTTCGCCCCGGCGCAGGGCGAAATTTCGGAAGGAGATCATGCGGCCATTTTAGCCTGCCGCGCGACCCGCTCCCATCGTCATTCCTTGTCCGGATCTTCGACCTTGAACGGATTGCCCTTGCTCGGCGCGGTCGGCAGCGGCGGACGCGGCAGTACGGCATCGCTGTTCGCCGCCTGCCAGAGCATCGCCGCCATGACCGTCGCCGCCTGGCGCACGTCGTCGGGCGGGGCGTGGTCGAGCGTGTCGATGTTCGAATGGTGCACGCGGCTGCCGTAGTCGAGCGGATCCTGGATGAACTGGAAACCCGGCAGGCCGACCGCCTGCATGTACTGGTGGTCGGTGCCGGTGGTGCGGCCGGCGACCACCGTGCCCGCGTCCATGCCCTCGAACGGAGCCAGCCATTTCTTCAGCAGCGGCGTCGCCGCCACGTTGTTCTCGGCGTAGATGCCGCGGATCTTGCCGGCGCCGTTGTCGAGGTTGAAATAGGCCTTGAGCCGGTCGTAGTCCGGCCCCTTGCCGATCGGGAACTGCGTCGTCCATTTGACGAACCGCTCGACGCCGTAGGCGTTGCGGTCCACCGGCCGCGTCGCCAGATGCTTCTCGATATACGCGATGGAACCGAGCAGGCCCTGTTCCTCGCCCGACCACAGCGCGAAGCGGATCGTCCGCTTCGGCTTCACCCCCAGGCTCTGGATGATCCGGGCGGCCTCGATCACGACCACGCTCGGCACGCCGTCGTCGGTCGCGCCGTCGGCGGCGATCCAGCTGTCGAAATGGCCGCCGGCCATCACGTAGCCGGCGCTCGCATCGCTGCCGGGAATGTCGGCGATCAGGTAGTCGGCCTCGGTGTCCGCATCGTTGCCGTGCGCGGCGATTTCGAGGCTGATCACCGGCGGCTTGCCCGCGATTTCCAGCCGTGCCAGCCGGCGATAGTCTTCCGACGACAGCTCCATGAACGGCAGCGCCAACCGCCTGGCCGGATCGATGTTGTAGCCCTCGCCGGTGACGAGGCCGTTTTCGCGATAGCTCTTGCGCACCATCGCCAGCGCGCCCTCGGACTTGAGGAACTGCGACAGTTCCAGCGCGAACGAGACGGACTTGGTGAAGTCCTTGTACGGCTCCAGCTCGTCGCTCGGCAGTTCGTACTTGTCGAGATCGGCCAGTTCCTTGCCGTCGAGGCGATGGAATTGCGGCTTTTCGGACTGGCTCGCCTCGCCCGGCAGGCTGACCAGCACGATCTTGCCGGCGAGCTTGCCGCGCCATTTGGCGAAATGTTCCTTCTTGCTCATCGGCGCGAGGATCACCGGCGCGCTGATCGCGCCGTCGGTGGGCGGCGTCCACGCGACGGGCATCGCGGTCATCGCGACCGTGCGCGGCTGCACCATCCTGGCGCTCCAGGCATCGAGGTTCCAGTTGACGCCGAACGGATAGGACTCCTTGTGGATGTTGCTCAGGCCATAAGCCTTGAATTTGCCCAGCGCCCAGTCGGCGGCCTTGTCGAAGTTCTCGGAGTTGGTGAGGCGCGGGCCGATGCCGTCCATCAGTTCGGACGCGTTGGCCATCGCCTGGCTGTGGCTCAGCCCCTCATCGACGATCCTGGCGATCTGCGCATCGGTGGCGTCGGCATGCGCCGCCCGCATCGGTTGCGCGACAAGGAAAAGTGCCGTGGCGGCGGCGAGAAGTTTGCGTTGCATGGCGACCCCTTCGGATTGAGCGTCGCGCCGTTCGCGCGCGCCGGGCAAGACTACCGCGGGCGTTTCGCGGCCCGCCTGGGCCAATCGGCATGGGTCCCGGCACAGAGCGGAATTGCGGGAGAAAACAGGGGACCGCGGCGGTTTTCTCATGGCCGTGCCACACCAGCCATTTGTTAAGAAAGCATTTGACAGCCGATTCAGGACAAGGTAATTGACGACTGGTGCGACGCACAAAGCATTGATTTCTCCTGAAACTTTTCCCCCAGCCAGTCCCCCGAGCTAGAAGGAATCGCCAATGAGCCCCAAGCTTTCGACCCTGTCCCTCGCCGTGATGCTCGGCCTGTCCGCCCCTGCCTTCGCCCAGGACACGGCCGCTCCGGCGGCTCCGCAGACGCAGGCCAAGACCCTCGACACCCTGATCATCACGGGTACCCGCGTCACCGACCGCACGGTGGCCGAATCGCAGTCGCCGATCGATATCATTTCGCCCGAGGCCCTCGAAGCCACCGGCACCACCGAACTGGCCACCGCGCTGTCGCGCGCCGTGCCTTCGCTCAATTTTCCCCGCCCGGCGATCACCGACGGCACCGACGCGGTGCGCCCCGCGCAATTGCGCGGCCTGGCTCCCGACCAGGTGCTGGTGCTGGTCAATGGCAAGCGCTACCACACCACCGCGCTGATCAACCTCAACGGCAGCCAGGGCCGCGGCTCGTCGCCGGCCGACCTCAACACCATTCCGATCTCCGCGGTCGAGCGCATCGAAGTGCTGCGCGACGGCGCGTCGGCGCAGTACGGTTCCGATGCCATCGCCGGCGTGATCAACGTGGTGCTGAAAGGCAGCGACCACGGCGGCAGCGTCAACGCGCGCTTCGGCCAGTACAGCGCCGGCGACGGCGAGCAGTACCAGCTGTCGGGCGATGCCGGCTTCAAGCTGGGCGAGAACGGCAAGGTGCATTTCGCCGCGCAGGCCGGCCACCAGGACCAGACCGATCGCGCCAAGCCCTACCAGGGCCGCGTCGAACAGCGCTACGGCGATCCCGAGATCGACCAGGGCGCGTTCTCCTACAACGGCGAATACAGCCCGACCGATTACCTGACCTTCTATTCGTACGGCATGGCCAGCCGCCGCGAAGTGCTGTCGAACGGCTACTTCCGCTGGTCCGGCGACAACCGCAACCGTCCCGAAATCTATCCCGACGGGTTCCTGCCGCAGATCTACAACATCAGCAAGGACGTGGCCTGGGTCGGCGGCTTCAAGACCAGCACCGAAGGCGGCACCAACATCGACTTCAGCTTCAACTACGGGCAGAACCAGCTGTCGTTCGAGGTCAGGAACAGCCTCAACAACAGCCTGGGCCTGAGCAGTCCGACCGAGTTCTACGCCGGCGCCCTGGAGAACACCCAGAATGTGCTGAACCTGGACCTGAGCAAGCAGTTCGACTGGGGCCTGGCGTATCCGGTGACCGTGTCGTACGGCGTCGAGTGGCGCGGCGAGAAATTCAACGAATCGCCGGGCGAGCTCGCTTCGTACGTTAACGGCGGCGTGCCTTCGGCCAACGGCAGCCTGCTGCCGGGCGCGCAGGTGTTCGCCGGCTTCAAACCGACCGACGCCGGCCACTTCGACCGCCACAGCTACTCCGCCTACCTCGGGCTGGAAGCCGACATCACCGACAAGTTCTCCGCCGGCGTCGCCGGCCGCTACGAGTCGTACAGCGACTTCGGCAGCACCAGCACCGGCAAGCTGTCGATGCGCTACGCGTTCACCGACAAGATATCGCTGCGCGCCACCGCTTCGACCGGCTTCCGCGCGCCGTCGCTGCAGCAGCAGTACTTCCAGTCGATCGCCACCAACTTCATCAATGTCCCGCAACCGGGTGGCGGCGTCGCCTCGGTGCCGTTCGAAATCGGCACGTTCCGCACCGACAACCCGGCGGCCATCGCGCTGGGCGCCGAACCGCTGAAGGCCGAGAAGTCGAACAATTACGGCCTGGGCCTGGTGCTGCAGCCGGCCGAGGGCCTGTACCTCACCGTCGATGCTTACCGCATCGACATCGAGGACCGCATCGCCTTGTCGGAAAACCTCACCTCGACCGCGGTGCGGGATTACCTGCAGAGCCATGGCTTCCCGGGCATCGGCGGCGGCCGCTACTTCACCAATGCGATCGACACCAAGACCACCGGCATCGACCTGATCGGCACCTACCACGTGCCGGACAGCAACCTGGACCTGACCGCGGGCTACAACTACAACAAGACCGAAATCGAGAAGATCGCGCCGAACCCTGCGGCGCTGACGGCCATCGATCCGACCGCCGTGCGCATCGGCCGCGCCGAGATCGGCCGCATCACCAAGGGCTCGCCGCACGACAAGTTCTTCCTCGGCGCGACCTGGACGCCGGGCAACTGGGCGTTCAACGCGACGACGACGCGCTGGGGCGAATTCTCGACCTTCGGCACCACGGCCGCGGCGGACCAGACCTATGGCGCGAAATGGACGCTGGACCTGTCGGCGGCCTACAAGCTCGGCAACTGGAGCTTCACCCTGGGCGGCGACAACGTCACCGACGAATATCCGGACCTGAGCGTCGCCGGTGCGGGCTCGCGCACTTACCTGCCCTATCCGGCCAATGCGCCGTTCGGCTTCAACGGCGCCTTCATGTACGCCAACATCGGTTACAAGTGGTGATGTCCGTGGTCTGACGGTACGAAGAAGCCCCGCGATGCGGGGCTTCTTTTTTGCTTCAGTTCAATGCGCGTCCGCTGCAGCCGGTTGCGGTTGCGGCGGCTTCAACGCCGAGCGGGGCCGGGCGATGGCCCACATCTCCCAGGCGATCTTTTTCGCCAGCGCCTGGCGGTCGTCGCCTTCGGCGTACAGATCGGAATGGGTGCGGCCGGGCACGAAGCGCACGACGGCCCGCGCACCGAGTCCATCCAGCACTTCCTTCAGCCTGTGCGCGGCACCGTCGAGGTAGAAGGTGTCCGCATCGCCGACGATGACGCGGATCTTGCCGTCCAGGTCGGGCTTCAGCGCCCGCCATTGGGTCTTCAGCTTGTAGGCGATGTCGTAATGCTCGCGCCAGTATGCGACGACCTGCGGATCGACCGCGCCGGTATCGCGGTCGAACATCGGCACTGGCCGGCCATCGGCGCCGCGCGGCGAGAACACCCAGTCGAACGAGGCCATCTGCCCGCCGTATTCGCCGAGCACGCGCTCCAGCCTGGCGAATTGCTCGAAGGTGGCGACGACCTTGCCCTTGTCGCGCACCAGCGGGTAGGCGCTGCCGTCGGGCTTGCGATAGACGTTCGCGTCCGGCGCGTACAGGTCCACACCGGTGAAGTCGCGAAAATCGCTGGGGTCCGGCGAAGTCGACCAGGTGCCGCCGAACACTTTCGGATACGCCACCTGCAACCACAGCGTGGCCCAACCGCCGGACGAATGCCCGGTGAGGAAACGCCCGGACGGCCTGGCATCCATGCGGTATTGCCGCTCCAGCCACGGCACCAGTTCTTCGGTCAGCGCCTTGCCCCACGGGCCGTTGTTGACCGAGTCGGCGAACTCGTGCGTGCCGGTGGCGCCGGATTCGTCCAGGAACACCCAGATCATCGGCGGAATCTGCCCTTCCGCCATCGCGCCGTAATACATCGCCGCGCTACCGCTGAGGTAGGTCCGGTTGCCGCCGAAGCCGTGGGTGAAATACACGGTCGGGTAACGGTCCTTGCCGGCTTCGTAACCGGGCGGCAGCAGCACCCAGCCGCGCAGGTGCACCGGCGTGCCGCGAAACGCGCCCAGCGCCGGACTGGCGAAATCCAGCGGCCGCGCATGCCGGCGCGCTTCGTCCAGATGCTTGCGCGTGGTCTCGCTCATGGCCTTCTCGGGGAATTGCCATGGCTCGCGTGCGGGCGGCGCCTTGTCGACCAGGGTCAGGGCGACGGGTCGCTTCGCCGGCAACTTCGCTTCCACCACCTTGCTCAGCAGGTCGCCGGCGCCGCGTCCGCCATAGTTGTAATCGTGGTTGGCGTCGAGCACCGCCTGCAGGTAGTAATCGCCCGCGGGCAGCGAGGAGAAGCCCGCGGGGAACGCGATGGCGTCGGTATCGACGGAAATTTTCCCGCCAGGCGCCAGTCGCGGCACTTCCATCGCCGCAACGCTGACCAGCGTCGGGTTGAACGGACTGCTGTCGACTTCCTCGACCTTGCCGTCCTTCGCCTGCGCTTTCGCCGCGGCGGCGGGAATGGCGAATACCAGCAGACGCCCCGATGCCGCTTGCCCCATCGACGCATCCAGACCCGCCTGTACGCCATCGCCGGCGATGGCGGCTGCCGGCAGCCACAGCAACCAAGCAGCAGCGCGCAGCGCGCCCATTCGCATCTTCATCGGATTCCCCGGACTGGAAGAGTGCGGCCGAGTCTGCGCACGCGGGCGCCGGCAGTCAAACCGCCGCGGCGGCGATTTGCCGCGCTGCAGCGCATCGGCGACACTGCCCATGCGACCCCACGGATTCTTCGATGCATCACGACACCGACCTGATCAACCTCGTCGCGGTGGGCTTGGCCGTCGCCTTCGTGCTAGGCGCGCTTGCCAACAAGCTGCGTCTGTCGCCGCTGGTCGGTTATCTGGTCGCGGGCATCTGCGTCGGCCCGTTCAGCCCCGGCTTCGTCGGCGACCAGGACCTGGCCAACCAGTTGTCGGAACTGGGCGTGATGCTGCTGATGTTTGGCGTGGGCCTGCACTTCTCGCTGGACGACCTGCTGGAAGTGAAGGCGATCGCGATTCCAGGCGCGGTCGCCCAGATCGCGGTGGCGACCGCGCTGGGCTGGCTGCTGGCCTGGGGCATGGGCTGGTCGCCGCTCAACGGCTTCGTGTTCGGCCTCGCCCTGTCGGTGGCCAGCACCGTGGTGCTGCTGCGCGCGATGGAGGAGCGCCGCCTGCTGGAAACGAAGCGCGGCCGGATCGCGGTGGGCTGGCTGATCGTCGAAGACCTGGTGATGGTGCTGGCGCTGGTCATGCTGCCGGTGCTCGCCTCCACGTTCGGCCCGGAGAACGGCGGCGAGAAAGCGACCTTCGGTGGCTTCATCGTCGCGATCGCGTGGACGCTCATCAAGCTCGGCGCGTTCGTCGCCTTCATGCTGCTGGTCGGGCGGCGGGTGATCCCGTGGACGCTGGAGAAGATCGCGGCCACCGGCTCGCGCGAACTGTTCACCCTGTCCGTGCTCGCGATCGCGCTGGGCGTGGCGTTCGGCTCGGCCACGCTGTTCGGCGTGTCGTTCGCGCTGGGCGCGTTCTTCGCCGGCATGCTGCTCAACGAATCGGAGCTCAGCCACAAGGCTGCCAACGACTCGCTGCCGCTGCGCGACGCGTTCGCGGTGCTGTTCTTCGTCTCGGTGGGCATGCTGTTCAACCCCGCGATCCTGCTGGCGCATCCGTGGCAGGTGCTGGCCACGTTCGGCATCATCGTCATCGGCAAGTCGCTGGCGGCGTTCTTCATCGTGCGCGCGTTCAAGCATCCCGCCGGCACCGCCCTGACCATCTCGGTCAGCCTGGCGCAGATCGGCGAGTTCTCCTTCATCCTGGCCGCGCTGGGCGTGTCGCTGAAGATCCTGCCGCCGGACGGCCGCGACCTGATCCTGGCAGGCTCGCTGCTGTCGATCATCGCCAACCCGTTCCTGTTCTCGTGGCTGGACCGCTGGCAGAAGAAACAGGAAGCCCTGGCGCCGCTGCCCGCCGAACCCGAGGCGCCGCCCGGCCCCTCGCTGAACGTCACCGACCACGCCATCATCATCGGCTACGGCCGCGTGGGTAGCGAGTTGGCGCGCGTCCTGCGCGACCGTGGCGTACCGTTGATCGTCATCGACGACAACGGCGACCATGTCGCGCGTGCGCACGAT
>DASRYD010000065.1:0-1881 GCA_035653955.1 Pseudoxanthomonas sp. | reverse complement strand
GGCGCTGGCAGCATCGTTGCCGCGCCCGGCGAAACGCCCCGCGTCATCGGGGCGGGCAATCCGGGCATGTCGGTAGGAGGCATGGGCGACGTGTTGACGGGCGTCATCGCGGCGTTGCGAGGGCAGGGGCTGTCGGCGTTCGATGCGGCGAGCGCGGGCGCATTGCTGCATTCGTCGGCAGGCGATGCCGCTGCGGCAGATGGCGAACGCGGCCTGCTGCCTTCCGACTTGATGCCGCATTTGCGTAAATTGTCGAATCCTCCATAGATACCTGATGTGGAGAGACGCAAGTCGCGATGCCCTTCGCCACGGATGTGAAACGGATAAGGTAATCGCGACTTGCGTCGCTCCCACATCACGAACATCTTGAACCACCACATGCACTTGGACCTGCCCGACTCCGAAGCCACCGAAGCGCTCGGCCGCGCGCTCGCGCAAACGCGTCCGCCGTCGGCGATGGTATTCCTGCACGGCGACCTCGGTGCCGGCAAGTCGACGCTGGCGCGTGCGCTGTTGCGCGCCTTGGGCGTTGGCGGTGCGATCCGCAGCCCGACCTACACGCTGGTCGAGCGCTATCCCGTCGAAGGCGGCGAAGCCTGGCACCTCGACCTGTATCGCATCGGCGATGCCGGCGAACTCGACTTCCTCGGCCTTGACGAAGCCACGGCGACGTTGTGGCTGGTGGAGTGGCCGGAGCGCGGCGGCGCAGTGTTGCCGACGCCGGATTTGCGCATTGCATTGGCGGTGGAAGGTTCCGGACGTCGCGCGGAGCTGGAAGGCGTTTCGTCCGCAGGCCGCGATTGGCTGGCGCGGCTGGCGTCGATGCGTTCGACGTTGGCGCAAAGTCTGTACGACGCCGCTGGCGGTTGGAAGGGCGTGTTGCGCCTCGCCGAAGCCTGGCATGCGCGGGTGATGGACGACGAAGTCGTCAGTCACGCCTTCAGCCACGGCTTCCATCCGCAACATACCGAACGGCTGGCCGCGTACTGGGCCGAAGCCCTCGGCGGCCCTGCGTTGTATTCGCAGCGATATGGCAACGAAAGCACCGTCGTGCGCATGCACAGCGGCAATGGCGTGCACGAGGAAATGGACCGTCGCGCCATCGCCTGTTTCGACCAGGCGCTGGACGACGCAGGACTGGCTCCCGGGCCGCTGCGGCAGGCGCTGCACGACTATTTCGCCTGGGCGACCACCACGGCGATGGCCCGCTACCCGGAGTCCGTCGCTCAGGTCCCCGAGGGATTGGTCGTCCCGCGCTGGTCCTGGGGTGGGCTACTGGACTGATCGGTCTACAAACGGGGGCTTGCGGGCCGTCCCTCCCGGTCAAGAGTAGGAAGTCGCGGCAGGTTGCGGATTATTAAGGGAAAAGTGCTTGCGTTCCCGGCAGGTTGGTGCTTGAATCCGCGGCATGCGCGACGTTGGGGCCCGGTTTGGACGGACGATGGGGGGCATTCTGCTCGCCACGGGCGTGTTTTCTCCGCTGTTTTCCGCCGTTGCCGGCGAAGTGCGCGGGGTCGGCCTGAGCCAGGGCGCCACCGGCACCCGCGCCGAGATCGAATTGCAGGGCACGGGCGAATTCCAGACCTTGTCGCTCGGCGGTCCCGATCGTCTGGTCGTCGATCTGCCGGCCTCCAGCGCCAGGCCCGGCCTGAAGCTGCCGGCGGGCGTGGGCATCGTCAAATCCGTGCGTACCGGCCAGCCCGCGCCGGGCACGCTGCGCATCGTGTTCGACTTGTCGTCGTCGGTGACGGCGCTGAAACCGCACATGGAGCCGTCCGCGAACGGCGCCAAGCTGGTGATCGAATGGCCGGGCGACGGACCGGTTTCCGCTGTGGTGGCCCCGACCAACACTTCCGCACCCGAGCCGCCGCCGGCGACGCC
>DASRYD010000064.1:0-11241 GCA_035653955.1 Pseudoxanthomonas sp. | reverse complement strand
GCGCACCCTGCTGCACGAGGATGCGCGCTGGATCCACGACGTCGCGCTCGACGCGCGTGGCCGCGTCGTCGCGCTGGCGCGTTTCGAGGGCGACCACGATGCGCTGCATCGCGTGCTGCCGGATGGTTCGTTGCGCGAAGTGCTGCACCTCAAGCCGACGGAAAAGCTGGACCTGCTGGCCGCGATGCCCGACGGCAGCCTGCTGATGGAAGGCAATCCCGGCAGCGATGCGCCCGGCGGCAATTTCCGACGCGTGCTGCGCCTGACGGCGGACGACAAGCTGCAGACGATCCACGAAGACCCGCGCCACGAGGCCGACCTCGACGAAATCGAACTCGATCCGCATACGCAGCAACCGCTGGTCGCGAGCTATCGCAGCACCGTCGCCGCGACCTACGGCATCGGCGCGGCGCAGGCCACCGTGGCCGCCATCGCGAAGAAATTTCCCGGCCGCGACATCGACGTGCAGGTCGGCGACGGCCCGTCCGCTCGCTGGCTGGTCAGCGAGCGCGCCTCGACCTTGCGCGATTCGCGCTGGTGGCTGTACGACCCGCGCAACGGCAGCCTGCGCCGCATCCTCGACGATCCCGGGATCACTGCGGGCGAGCCGAAGGAAACCGCGCTGGCGCGCAAGATCGCCATCGCCTACCCCGCGTCGGACGGCCTGCTGGTACACGGCTTCCTGGTGCTGCCGCCGGGCGTGGACGCCGCACGCGCACCGCTGGTCGCGCAGGTGCACGGCGGACCGATCAACCACTTCCGTGCGGGCTACGACGGCGTCGCCCAGTTCCTCGCCAATCGCGGCTACGTGGTGTTCCAGTCCAACTTCCGCGGCTCCACCGGCCACGGACGCGATTACACGTTCGCCTCGAACGGTGATTACGGCAACGGCCGCGTGCAACAGGACATCGTCGAAGGCGTACGCTGGCTGTTGGCGCAGGGCATCGGCGACGCGGACCGCGTCGGCATCGTCGGCCATTCCTTCGGCGGTTATTCGACCTTGCTGGGCCTGACCTTCCAACCCGAACTGTTCAAGGTCGGCGTGGCCGGCTCGCCACCGGCGGACCTCGGCCATGCGATGCGCTGGCTGGTCGACACTGGCGACCAGGGCGACCTGCCGGACCGTTCGCTCAAGCGCACTCTGGCCGCCCTGTCGTTGGATCCCACCGACCCCGCGACCTACGTGCGCCTGCATACGCAATCACCGCTGGCGAACGCCGCGAAGATGCGGCGGCCGCTGGCGATCATCGCCGGCGGCGCCGATCGCACCGTGGCGATCCGCGAAGTGGTCGCCTACGCCGCGACGCTGAAGACGCTGCGCCGTGCGGCCACGTTGCTGGTGGAGCCGAATGGCGGTCATTCACCGGTCGATCCGGTGCCGCGCGAGGCCTACCTGTTCGCGATGGAAACCATGCTGCAGCAACACCTCGGCGGCCCCGCACCGGAGCCACCGGGCCAGCGCCTGCGCGCTTATCTGCGGCAGAACCTGCGCGTGGCGGGACCGGAGTTCGCGAAGTACGCGCAAAAGCCGCAGTAGCCCCGATTGCCGCCGGCCCCGCCAAGAAACCGCGATGTGGGAGCGACGTGAGTCGCGAATCGCTTGATGCAGAATCATCGCGACTCGCGTCGCTCCCACACCGATCGGTCCCGCGCGTGGCCTGTCTACTGGACCACGAAGAAAAAAGGCGCCGGATCGACCGGCGCCCTTTTCGTTTCCAGCACGGAATCGATGGCCTCAGACCGTCGCCGGCAACAGCCTCTCCGGTTCCGGCTGCGCATCGACGACCAGTTCGCCGTCGCGCACGTCGATGCTGACCTTGCCGCCGCCGACCAGCTTGCCGAACAGCAGTTCGTCGGCCAACGGGCGCTTGACCTTGTCCTGGATCAGCCTCGCCATCGGCCGCGCGCCCATCAACGGGTCGAAGCCGTTCTGCGCCAGCCAGTTGCGCGCCGCCGGGGTGGCCGACAGGCTGACGTTCTTCTCGTGCAGCAGCGCTTCCAGTTCGATCAGGAACTTGTCGACCACGCGCAGGATGTGCTCGAAGCCCAGCGCCTGGAACTGCACCACCGCGTCGAGGCGGTTGCGGAACTCCGGGGTGAAGCTGCGGCGGATCACTTCCATCGCGTCGGTCGAGTTGTCCTGCCTGGTGAAGCCGATGCTGCGCCGCGAAGCCTGCGCCGCGCCCGCATTGGTCGTCATCACCAGGATCACGTTCTTGAAGTTGGCCTCGCGTCCGTTGGTGTCGGTCAGGATGCCGCGATCCATCACCTGCAACAGGATGTTGAAGATGTCCGGATGCGCCTTCTCGACTTCGTCCAGCAACAGCACGCAGTGCGGGGTCTTGACGATCTTCTCGGTCAGCAGGCCGCCCTGGTCGAAACCGACGTAGCCCGGAGGCGCGCCGATCAGGCGGCTGACCGAATGCGGTTCCATGTATTCGCTCATGTCGAAGCGGACCAGCTCGATGCCCAGCTGCAGCGCGAGCTGCTTGGTCACCTCGGTCTTGCCGACGCCGGTCGGGCCGGCGAACAGGAAGCTGCCGATCGGCTTGTCCGGGTTGCCCAGGCCGCTGCGCGCCAGCTTGATCGCCGACGACAGCGTCTCGATGGCCGGGTCCTGGCCGAAGATCACCATCTTCAGGTTGCGCTCCAGGTGCTGCAGCACGTCCTTGTCGGTGGCGCTGACCTGCTTGGCCGGGATGCGCGCCATCTTGGCGACGATGGTCTCGATCTCCTCGGTGTCGATCAGCTGCTTGCGCTGGCCTTCCGGCAGCAGGCGCTGGCGCGCGCCGGCCTCGTCGATCACGTCGATGGCCTTGTCCGGCAGCAGGCGGTCGCCGATGTGCTTCACCGACAGGTCGACCGCCGCCTGCAGCGCTTCGTCGAGATAGGCGACGCCGTGGTGCGCTTCGTACTTCGGCTTCAGGCCCTGCAGGATTTCGTAGGTTTCGCCGACGGTCGGCTCGACCACGTCGATCTTCTGGAAGCGCCGCGCCAGCGCGCGGTCCTTCTCGAAGATGCCGCGGTATTCCTGGAAGGTGGTCGAACCGATGCAGCGCAGCTCGCCCGAAGCCAGCGCCGGCTTGACCAGGTTGCTGGCGTCCATGGTGCCGCCGCTGGCGGAACCGGCGCCGATGATGGTGTGGATCTCGTCGATGAACAGCACCGCGTGCGGGATCTTCTTCAGCTGCGCCAGTACCGCCTTCAGCCGCTTCTCGAAATCGCCGCGGTACTTGGTGCCGGCGACCAGCGCACCCAGGTCGAGCGAGTAGATCGTCGCATCGCGCAGCACTTCGGGCACGCTGCCTTCGACGATGCGCTTGGCCAGCCCTTCGGCCAGCGCGGTCTTGCCGACGCCGGCCTCGCCGACGTACAGCGGGTTGTTCTTGCGCCGGCGGCACAGCACCTGGATGGTGCGCTCGATTTCGTCGGCGCGGCCGACCAGCGGATCGATCTTGCCCTGCCGGGCCAGCTCGTTGAGGTTGCTGGCGTATTCGGCCAGCGCATCGCCCTTGCCTTCGCCATCGCCGCCCTCGCCGGACCGCCCCTCGCTTTCGGAGGCCGCGGGCTCCTCGCCCTCGCCCTGCTTGGCGATGCCGTGCGACAGGTAGTTGACGACGTCCAGCCGGGTCACGTCCTGCTGGCTCAGGAAATACACCGCGTGCGAATCCTTCTCGCCGAAGATCGCCACCAGCACGTTGGCGCCGGTGACCTCCTTCTTGCCCGAGGACTGCACGTGGTACACGGCGCGCTGCAGCACGCGCTGGAAGCCGAGGGTCGGCTGGGTATCGCGGCCGTCGTCGTCGGCCAGTTTCGACACCGAGGCCTCGATGGCCTGCTCCAGGTCGGCGCGCAGGCGGTCGGCATCGGCGTTGGTGGCCTTCAGCACGGCCTGCGCGGACGGATTGTCGAGCAGGGCCAGCAGCAGGTGTTCGACGGTCATGAACTCGTGCCGCGCCTCGCGGGCGCGCTTGTAGCACTGGCCGATGGTCTGTTCGAGGTCTTTGCTGAACATGGGGAACTCCAAAGCGGATGCCCACAATATGCGCCCGGCGCGGCGGAATTCCATCTCCCGGCCGGATTGCAGCGTTCAGGATGTGGAAAGCCGGGCCGGCCTGGCCGGTTTCAGCCCTTTTCCATCGTGCAGAGCAGCGGATGCTGGTTCATCCGCGAGTATTCGTTGACCTGGGCGACCTTGGTTTCGGCCACTTCGCGGGTATACAGGCCGCATACCCCGCGGCCGCGGGTGTGCACGTGCAGCATCACCTGGGTGGCCTTTTCCAGGTCCATGGAGAAGAACTGCTGCAGCACGCCCACGACGAAGTCCATCGGGGTGTAATCGTCGTTGAGCAGCAGCACCTGGTACAGCGGCGGGCGGGCCACTTCCGGCTTGCCGGTTTCCACCAGCACGCCTTGTTCGTGTTCGTGTTCGTGTTCGGTCTTGCGCGACATGCTTGCAATTATACGGAATGGCCGCAGATTGGACGGCCACCGGCCATGCCCGCACAATCCGCCTCATGGATGACGATACCGACCAGATGACGCTCACCACGGCCGCTTTCAAGCCCGTCGCCGGCCGCGGAGGCCGCGCATGAGCTACCGCGAGGGCCGCTTCTGGCAACCGGACGTGACCGTGGCCACCGTGGTCGCGCGCGACGGCAAGTTGCTGATGGTCGAAGAGTTCGCCAGCCAGCGCCTGGTGCTGAACCAGCCCGCCGGGCATCTGGAGCCGGACGAAAGCCTGTTCGAGGCCGCGTTGCGCGAGACCCGCGAGGAAACCGGCTGGGACGTGAACCTGACCGGCTTCATCGGCGCCTACCAATGGAAAGCGGAAGAAAGCGGCCGCCACTACCTGCGTTTCGCCTTTGCCGCCGAGCCGCTGCGCCACGATAGCGAGCGCAAGCTCGACGACGGCATCCAGCGCGCGCTGTGGCTGACCCCTGCCGAACTGCAGCAGCAAAGCCATCGCCACCGCAGCCCGCTGGTCTGGCGGACGGTGACCGACTTCCTGGCCGGCCGGCGCAATCCGCTGTCGCTGTTGCAGCAGCTGGCATGAGTGCTCCGCGCGTCATCGTCGGCGTCTCGGGCGGCGTGGATTCTTCCGTCGCCGCGCTGAAGCTGGTCGAGGCCGGCGAATCCGTCGCCGGCTTGTTCATGCAGAACTGGGCCGACGACGGCAGCGGCAAATGCCGCGCCGAAGAGGATCGCAAGGACGCCGTGGCGGTCTGCGGCCGGCTCGGCATCCCGTTCCATTTCCGCGATTTCTCCTCCGAGTACTGGGCGGGCGTGTTCGAGCACTTCCTCGCCGAATATGCGGCCGGACGCACGCCGAACCCCGACGTGCTGTGCAACCGGGAGGTCAAGTTCAAGCACTTCCTCGATGCCGCGCGCGAACTCGGCGCGGAGAAGATCGCCACCGGCCACTATGCGCAGGTCGCCGAAAGCAACGGCCGGTGGCTGCTTTTGCGCGGCGCCGACAGCGGCAAGGACCAGAGTTATTTCCTGCACCAGCTGGGCCAGGCGCAGCTGTCGGCGACGCTGTTCCCCATCGGCGGCATGCAGAAATCGGATCTGCGCCGTGTCGCGAAGGACGCCGGCCTGCCGGTGCACGACAAGAAGGACTCCACCGGCATCTGCTTCATCGGCGAGCGCGACTTCCGCGAATTCCTCGGCCAATACCTGCCGGCGAAACAGGGAGAAATGCGCGATCCGGACGGCCAGGTGATCGGCACCCACCCGGGGGTGTTCTTCTTTACCCTGGGCCAGCGCGAGGGCCTGAACATCGGCGGCGTGCGCGGCCGCGCGGCGGCGCCGTGGTACGTGGTGGGCAAGGACGTGGCCAACAACGTGCTGTACGTCGACCAGGACACCAATGGTCCGTGGCTGCAATCGACGCGACTGTGGTCGGAAACCGCGCACTGGGTCGCCGGCGCGCCGCCGGCGCGGCAGTTCGAATGCACCGCGCAGACCCGCTACCGCCAGCCCGACCAAGCTTGCCGCGTCACCGTCAACGACGACGGCACCCTCGCCGTGGGCTTCGCCCGCGCCCAGCGCGCGGTGACGCCAGGGCAATCACTGGTGCTGTACGACGGCGAAGTCTGCCTGGGCGGCGCCGTGATCGAACGCACCGATGCTCCACTCGAACAGAAACTGACAGAACGCGCTGCATGAATCCATCGTTTTCAGATCGCGTGCTGGCCCTGGCCGGCCTCGTCCAGTCGCTGGCGCAGGTGCGCCGCATCGCCGAACACGGCCAGTCCGACCCTTCCGCCACGAAGGCCGTGCTGGACAGCGTGTTCCGCATCGACGCGCCCAGTGCCGAGGCCGTGTACGGACACGGCGCGCTGGCGCCCGGCCTGCGCGTACTGCGCGAATACCTAGACAAGTCTTCCGGTGACGGCCGGACCCGCGACGAAGCGCTGCTGCGCCTGGCGCTGGCGGTGCTGCAGCTTGAGCGGCGGTTCGCCGGCGAACCCGGGATGGTCAAGGCGGTCGGCGATGGCATCGTCCGCATCGCGCCGAGCGCCGAGACCGACAGCGCGCATCCCGACGTGCTCAACGCGCTCGGCGGCCTGTACGCCGAGACCCTCAGCCAGTTGCGCCCGAAGGTGATGGTGCAAGGCAACCCGCACTATCTGGCCCAACCGGCCGTGGTCGCGGAAATCCGCGCGCTGCTGCTGGCCGCGGTCCGCTCCGCTGTGTTGTGGCGGCAAGTGGGCGGCACCTACTGGGACTTCATGTTCTCGCGCAAGGCGATGCGCGAAGCGGTCGAAGGCCAGCTGTGCAGCTGAGCCTCGTATGGCGTCGTCGCTCAGGCGCCTGGATCACCGATCGATTCCTTGCGCTTGCGTTCCACGTAGGCGGCGAGCTCCCTGCGCGTCTGCTGCGGCAAGCCCTGCAATTCCATTCGCGCCGCCTGCGGCGGAATGGCGCCGACGCCCTGGCCCACGGCCAGCCAGCTCGGCGGGCCGAACATCGATATCTGCGCTCGCATCCGGTATGGCACGGTATCGAACGGCCGCGGCGTGCGTCGCTGCCAGACCCGCTTCAGCGCGGCATAGCCCGGCGACAGCGGCCGTGCCGCCACGTCGCGCCAGAACGGCGTGTCGCGCCCGCGCACGTCGTAGTGCATGCGCAGGAAATCGAGGATGCCGCGCCAGTAATCGGCATTGGCCAGGTTAAAGCGCTCGATCGCCAGATCGGAAACCACGCCCTGGCTGCCGGCCACGACCAGGCCGAACGCGGCGAGTTGTTCCAGCATCTGCCCGATCGAGGTCGCTTCCAGCGGCTCCACGAAACCGGAGGCCAGCCCCACCGCCATCACGTTGCCGCGCCAGACCTGTTCGAAATGCCCCGGTTCGAAGCGCAAGGTGCGCATCGGCTGCACGGCGAATCCGAGGCGCTGCTCGATCTCGCACAAGGCGGTGTCGTCGTCGACATGCGCACTGCTGAACACGTAGCCGGCGCCAACGCGCTTCAGCAACGGGATCTGCCACATCCAGCCTTTCGGCATCGCCAGCGCGTTGGTGACCAGCGCGGGGTTCGGACCTGGGTGCGGCATGTGGAACGGGATCGCACGGTCCAGCAGCAGCCATTCCGAGAACGAGCGCCACGGCACCCGATAGGTTCGGCCGAGCGTGATCCGCGCGAAACCGGATGCGTCGATCAGAAAGCCGACCGGAATTTCGTCGCCGCCGTCGAGCTTCAACGCGCGCACCCAGCCGGTTTCCGGCGCCAGCAGCAGCTCCTGCACCTTCGCCAGGCGATGCCTCACGCCACGTCCGGTGGCGATGCGATGCAGGTATTCGGCGAGGCGATGGCTATCGAAATGCAGCGACGCGGTGAAGCCGGGGTTCTCCGCCTGCAGCGCCTGCAGGACTTCGTCTTGCGAGGCGCCGCGCCGGACCAGCGGCATCGAACCGACGGCGTGGCCGATGCCGATGCCGTCGGCGAGCAGCGCCGACATCTGCGGATCGAAGCCGTCGGCCAGTTCCAGCGGGCCGTTGAACAAGTGGTGGTAGACGTCTTCATCGCCGCCGCCGTGCCAGCCGCGATAGGCGAAGCCGAGCTTGAACGCGCCTTCGGTCTCGCGCATGAAGGCCAGTGGATCGATGCCGTTGCGCTTAAGCGCGTCGATCAGGTTGACGATGCCGCCCTCGCCGACGCCGACAATGCCGATGTCCGGCGACTCGACCAGAGTGACGGTGATGTGCGGGCCGAACAATCGCCGCGCTTCGGCGGCCGCGAACCAGCCGGCGGCACCGCCGCCAAGCACGACGACGTCGCGGATTTCCCCGAAGTCCAGCATCGTCCCCTCCCAGGCCCGACCAGACACTGGCAGCATACACTGCGCCATCGCGCCTTCTCGCCCTGCATTCGTATGCAGGGTTTGTTTGCCCGCAAACGAAAAACCCGGCGCGAGGCCGGGCTTTCCGAATGGCGAAACGATCGCGCTTACGCCGCGACCTTGTCCGCCACTTCCTTGTAGTCGGCGATCTGGTCGAAGTTCATGTAACGATAGATCTCGGCGCCGTTCTCGTTGATCACGCCAATGTCCGCCATGTATTCCTCGCGGGTCGGGATGCGGCCCAGGCGCGAACAGATCGCCGCCAGTTCCGCCGAACCGAGGTACACGTTGGAGTTGCGGCCCAGGCGGTTGGGGAAGTTGCGGGTGCTGGTGGAGAACACCGTCGCGCCTTCGCGCACCTGCGCCTGGTTGCCCATGCACAGCGAGCAGCCCGGCATTTCCATGCGCGCACCGGCGGTGCCGAAGGTGCCGTACACGCCTTCGTTGGTCAGTTCCGACGCATCCATCTTGGTCGGCGGCGCGACCCACAGGCGGGTCGGAATGTCGCGCTTGCCTTCCAGCAACCTGGCCGCGGCGCGGAAGTGGCCGATGTTGGTCATGCACGAACCGATGAATACCTCGTCGATGGCCGCGCCGGCGACTTCCGACAGCGTCTTCACGTCGTCCGGGTCGTTCGGGCAGGCGACGATGGGTTCGTGGATCTCGGCCAGGTCGATCTCGATGACCGCCGCGTATTCGGCGTCGGCATCCGGCTCCAGCAATTGCGGATCGGCCAGCCACGCTTCCATCTTGGCGATGCGGCGGGCCAGCGAACGCGGGTCGGCGTAGCCTTCGGCGATCATCCACTTCAGCAGGGTGATGTTGCTGTTGAGGTATTCGATGATCGGTTCCTTGTTCAGGCGCACCGTGCAGCCGGCGGCGGAGCGCTCGGCGGACGCATCGGACAATTCGAACGCCTGCTCCACCTTCAGGTCCGGCAGGCCTTCGATCTCGAGGATGCGGCCGGAGAAGATGTTCTTCTTGCCCTGCTTGGCCACGGTCAGCAGCCCGGCCTTGATCGCGTACAGCGGGATCGCGTTGACCAGGTCGCGCAGGGTCACGCCCGGCTGCATTTCGCCCTTGAAGCGGACCAACACCGACTCCGGCATGTCCAGCGGCATCACGCCGGTGGCCGCGGCGAACGCGACCAGACCCGAACCGGCCGGAAACGAAATGCCGATCGGGAAACGCGTATGCGAGTCGCCGCCGGTGCCGACGGTGTCGGGCAGCAGCATGCGGTTGAGCCAGCTGTGGATCACGCCGTCGCCCGGACGCAGCGAAACGCCGCCACGAGTGGAGATGAATTCCGGCAATGTATGGTGGGTCTTCACGTCCACCGGCTTCGGATACGCCGCGGTGTGGCAGAACGACTGCATCACCAGGTCGGCGCTGAAGCCGAGGCAGGCCAGGTCCTTCAGCTCGTCGCGGGTCATCGGACCGGTGGTGTCCTGCGAGCCGACCGAGGTCATCTTCGGCTCGCAATAGGTGCCCGGGCGCATGCCCTTGCCGTCCGCCAAACCGCACGCGCGGCCGACCATCTTCTGCGCCAGCGAGAACCCCTTGCCGGTGTCGGCCGGCTGCACCGGCAGGCGGAACAGGTCGGTCGCCGGCAGGCCCAGCGATTCGCGGGCCTTGGCGGTCAGGCCGCGACCGATGATCAGCGGGATGCGACCGCCGGCGCGGACTTCGTCCAGCAGCACGTCGCTCTTCAACGCGAACTCGGCGATGACTTCGCCGTTCTTCAGGGCCTTGCCGTCGTACACGCGCAGTTCGACCACGTCGCCGTGGTCCATCTTCGACACGTCGAGTTCGATCGGCAGCGAGCCGGCGTCTTCCATCGTGTTGTAGAAGATCGGCGCGATCTTCGAGCCCAGGGTCACCCCGCCGAAGCGCTTGTTCGGGATGAACGGGATGTCTTCGCCGGTCCACCACAGCACGGAGTTGGTCGCCGACTTGCGCGAGGAGCCGGTGCCGACCACGTCGCCGACGTAGGCGACGATGTGGCCCTTGTCCTTGAGCTTCAGGATTTCCTGGATCGGACCGCGCTTGCCGTCTTCTTCCGGCACGAACGGCGCGTCGGCACGCTTGTTCTTCAGCATCGCCAGCGCGTGCATCGGGATGTCCGGGCGGGTGGTCGCGTCCGGCGCCGGCGACAGGTCGTCGGTATTGGTCTCGCCCGGCACCTTGAACACGGTGACGGTCAGCGACGCCGGCACTTCCGGCTTGCTGGTGAACCATTCGGCCTCGGCCCAGCTCTTCAGCACGGCCTGCGCGTTGGCGTTGCCGGCCCTGGCCTTCTCTTCGACGTCGTGGAAAGCATCGAACACCAGCAGGGTGTGCTTCAGCCCGTTCGCGGCGATGGCGCCCACGGCCGCATCGTCCAGCAGTTCGATCAGCGGATGCACGTTGTAACCGCCGAGCATGGTGCCGAGCAGTTCGGTGGCCTTCTCGCGCGAAAGCAGCGGGGTTTTCTCGGTGCCGAAGGCGACCGCGGCGAGGTACGAAGCCTTGACCTTGGCCGCATCGTCGACGCCGGCGGGAACGCGGTGGCTGATCAAGTCGACCAGGAAGGCCTCCTCGCCCGCCGGCGGGTTCTTCAGCAGTTCGATCGTTTCGGCGGTCTGCTGTGCGGTCAGCGGCAACGGCGGGATGCCGAGGGCGGCGCGCTCGGCGACGTGCTGGCGATAGGCTTGCAACATGGTGGCTCCGGTCGTTCTATGGATGGGAATACGGTTATTCGGTCGCGGGCACGATCAGCTTCAGGCCCTTGAAGTAGTCGCGGTGGAAGGCGGTGTCGAAGGTGACCAGGCCGTCGCACTGCAGCAGCGCGTGAGCGTCGACCATGAAATCGGCGATGGGCCGCGCCGGGCCGCCGCGCTGGCGATGCCGGCGCT
>DASRYD010000063.1:0-1582 GCA_035653955.1 Pseudoxanthomonas sp. | reverse complement strand
GGGCGCGCTCGGCGATCACGTTGATCAGGCGCGGCACGCCGCCGGACCGCGCATGCAGGCGGCGCACCGCCTTCGCGTCGAAGGGAAAGCGTTCGCCCCCGGCCACGCGCCAGCGATGGCGCAGGTATTCGCCGGTTTCCTTCGCATCCAGCGGGGTCAGGTGGAAGCGCGCGGTGATGCGCTGGGCGAGCTGGCGCAGTTCCGGCTTCGCCAGCATCGCGCGCAGTTCCGGCTGGCCCAGCAGCAGGATCTGCAGCAGCTTCTGCGTGTCGGTTTCCAGATTGGTGAGCAGGCGCACCTGTTCCAGCGCGTCGGTCGGCAGGTTTTGCGCCTCGTCGATCAGCAGCACCACGCGCAGGCCTCGCGCGTAGGCTTCGAGCAGGTGGGCGTTCAGCGCATCGACCAGGGCCTTGGCCGAACCTTGCCTGCCGGCGACCTCGACGTGCAGTTCTTCGCAGATGGTTTCCAGCAACTCGACGGCGTTCTGCCGCGGGTTCAGCACCAGGGCGATGCGGGTGTCGGCCGGCAATTGTTCCAGCAGCAGGCGGCTCAGCGTGGTCTTGCCGGTGCCGACTTCGCCGGTGAGCTGGACGAAGCCGCCGCCGCCGCCCTTGTCGATCCCGAACAGCAGGTGCGCCAGCGCGTCGCGGTGGCGTTCGCTGAGGTGCACGAAGCGCGGGTCCGGGGTGATCGAGAACGGCGCTTCGTGCAGTCCGTAGTAGCCTAGGTACATGCGGGTGCCGCAGGGCTGGAGATCGACAGCATGCCACGCCCTCCGGGGCGGCGCGACGGCGACCCTTGCGCATGGCAAGCTAGGCCGACCGGGGCGAAGGGGACGGACGATGCGGACAACGGGGGAAATCGGCCGGGCCGGACGCGTCTTCGCCGCGCTGGTCGCGATGGTGGCGCTAGGCTCGTTGCTGCTGCAATACGTGTTGCTGCTCGGACTGGTGCGCGAAAGCATCGGTTCCTGGATGGGCACGCTGCGCTATTTCAGCTACTTCACCATCCTCAGCAACGTGGGCGTGCTGCTGGTCGCCGTGCATGCGGCGCTGGCCAGTCCCGGCTTCTTCGCCAGCGCGCGCGGACGCGGGGCGCTGGCGCTGTACATCGGCGTCACCGGCGCGATCTATTTCCTGATCCTGCGCCACCTGTGGCAACCGCAGGGCGCGCAATGGTGGGCCGATACCGGCCTGCATTACGCATCGCCGCTGCTGTACTGGGTGTGGTGGTTGGGCTTCGTTCCGCATGGCGCACTGCGCCGCGGCGACGTGCCGCGCTGGCTGCTGTTCCCGCTGGCGTATCTGGCCTGGGCGCTGCTGCGCGGCGAATGGGTGCACGAATATCCCTACCCATTCATCGACGTGGGCCAAATCGGCTGGTCCAAGGTCGCGCGCAATGCGCTGGGCGTGCTGGCCATGTTCGTAGCCGTTGGTGGCCTGATCGTGTGGCTGGACGGACGTTTGCGCAGGCGCGGCGAGGGAAGATCCGAATAAGGCGACCTCGCCGATGCGAGGGCCTTTGCGGGAGCGGCCTTGGCCGCGAATGCTCTTCGATGCGGAAATGCAGAGTCGAAAGCATT
>DASRYD010000062.1:0-2005 GCA_035653955.1 Pseudoxanthomonas sp. | reverse complement strand
GGAACCCGCGGTCCTCGCCGCCGCCACGCATGGCCGGAGCGCCATTGCCATTTCCCTGCCCACGACCCTGCTGCGCCCACGCGGACGCGGACCCTGCCGCAAGGACGATGGCGAGAACGACTAGGGCGAGGGAACGGGCTCGGGACATAACGAAATCGTAACGGGTACTAGCCAAGCCGGGGATGAACGAAACCGGGTGGCATGGAATGGCGGGGACGGCCGCCATGTTTGGGCCGGGGCGGTGAATTCGGTCTGAATTTATCCACAGGCCCGGACCGGCATTCAGCCGCGAGAAGCAGGGGGATCTCCGCTAGGCAGCCGGCGACAATTCCGCCGGCCGCGTTGCGGCCATGGCCCGCTCGACCAGCGACCAGTCCGCTCCCGGCCGGTGCGCCCCCTCGCTGAGTATCTGGCGGAAGCCACGCCCGCCCGGCTGGCCGTGGTACAGACCCAGCACGTGCCGGGTCATGTGCTTCAGGGCGACCCCGCGCTGCAGTTGCGCTTCGACATATGGCCGGAACGCGCGCAGCAGTTCCTCGCGGCTGCGCAACGCAGCCCCCGACAGCGCCGCGTCCATCCGGTGCAGCACGTACGGGTCGTGGTAGGCCGCGCGACCGATCATCGCGCCGTCGCAATGCGCCAGGTGCGCCTGCACCGCATCGACGCTGTCCACGCCGCCATTGATGCCGACCCACAGGTCGGTGCGTTCGCCCTTCAGCCGGTACACCCAGTCGTAGCGCAGCGGCGGGATTTCACGATTCTCCTTCGGCGACAGCCCCTGCAGCCACGCCTTGCGCGCGTGCACGAAGAAAGTATCGCAGCCGGTCGCGGCCACTTCGTCGACGAAGGCGCGGAAGCGCTCGTAGTCCTCAAGTTCGTCCACGCCCAGCCGGCACTTCACCGTTACCGGAACCTTCGCCACCGCGCGCATCGCCGCGACGCAATCGGCGACCAGCGCCGGCTCCTTCATCAGGCACGCGCCGAAGCGGCCGGCCTGCACGCGATCGGACGGGCAACCCACATTGAGATTGACTTCGTCGTAGCCCCATTCGGCGGCGATCGCCGTCGCCTGCGCGAGGTGCGCGGCATCGCTGCCGCCCAGTTGCAATGCGACCGGATGTTCGCTGGCATCGAAGCCGAGCAGGCGGTCGCGGTCGCCATGGATCACCGCTTGCGCATGGACCATTTCGGTGTAAAGCCGCGCCTCCGGCGCCAGCAACCGGTGGAACACCCGGCAATGCGAATCCGTCCAGTCCATCATCGGGGCGACGGACAGGCGTTCGGGGCGGGGAAAGTCGGAAGTGGTACCCATCTCACGATTTTAACCGCCCATTGCCGCCGCAACGCTGACCGCAAGCGGCCCGCAGCGGCGTTTGTATCGGCAAATAGGGAGGTTCCCGTCATGCCGACGCCGTTCAAACGCCTTTCCGTCGCCGAGTTCGCCCAGTTGCTGGACCGGTTCCCCTTCTCCAGGCGCATCACCTCGGTGCACATGCACCACACCTGGCGACCCAACCATGCGCAGTTCCGCGGCCACGATTCGATCGTCGCGATGTGGCGCTTCCACACGCAGGAGCGCGGGTTCTCCGACATCGCCCAGCACCTGACCATCGACCCGGAAGGCTTCGTCTGGACCGGCCGCAACTGGAACGCGGCGCCGGCCAGCGCATCGGGCTACAACGGCAACGCGAACAGCGGACCGTTCATGTTCGAGACCGTCGGCGACTTCGATCGCGGCATGGACCCGCTCGCCGGCGCGCAGCGCGAAGCGGTGCTGGACGTGATCAAGCTGGTGCAGAAGCGTTTCAAGCTGGAAGCCGAATCGCTGATGTTCCACAACCAGATGGCGCCGAAGAGCTGCCCCGGCACCGGCATCGATCGCAACGAGATGATCGCGGCGGTGAGCAGGCACGAGCCCTCGACCGCGCGCGAAGCGGCATCGGGGCCGTTCGGTCCGGCGGCGCTGGCCTCCAGCGAATCGGTGGAACAGGCCATCGCCCTGCTC
>DASRYD010000061.1:0-2001 GCA_035653955.1 Pseudoxanthomonas sp. | reverse complement strand
GGCGCGACCGCGCTGGCGCCGCGCCAGTGCGCCGAGCTGTCCACCGGCGAGATGCGCCGCGTGCTGATCGCCCGTGCGCTGGTCAACCGCCCGCAGGCGCTGTTGCTGGACGAACCGACCACCGGCCTGGATCTGGTCGCGCAACAGCTTTTCCTGGAACTGCTGCGCGAACTGGCGCGACAGGGGGTGACCCTGGTACTGGTGACCCACCACATCGAGGAAATCGTGCCGGAGATCGGCCGGGTGATCCTGCTGCGCGAAGGCCGCGTGCTCGCCGATGGCGGACGCGACGAAGTGCTGACTTCCGAATTGCTTTCGCAAGCGTATGGCGGGCCTTTGCGGGTGCGGCGCGATGGCGATTATTTCAGCGCAGCACACCTGTAGGAGCGCCCCTTGGGCGCGACCGGAAACCTTCCGACCCGACGAACATTTTCGCAGCGCCACTCTCCCGGTCGCGCCCTGAAGGGCGCTCCTACAATGGGAACCTGACCGTCGCGTTTCCCTCATTGCCGATCCCCCATGCCCGAACTGCCCGAAGTCGAAACCACCCGCCGCGGCCTGGCCCCGCACGTCGAAGGCAAGCGCGTACGCGAAGTGCTGCTGCGCCGCCCGGACCTGCGCTGGCCGATCCCCTACGACGTGGTGGAGAAATTGCCTGGCCAGCGCATCGACGCCGTGCGGCGCCGGGCCAAGTACCTGTTGCTGGACACTGCCGTGGGCAGTGCGCTGCTGCACCTGGGCATGACCGGCAGCCTGCGCGTGTTGCCGGCAAGCACCGAGGTGGCCGCACACGATCATGTCGACTTCTTCCTCAGCTCCGGCCGCGTGCTGCGCTTCAACGACCCGCGCCGCTTCGGTTGCCTGCTGTGGCAGGCGCCGGGCGAGACGCACGAGTTGCTGCGCGAGCTGGGGCCGGAGCCGTTGGACGACGAGTTCGACGGCGACTACCTGTTCGAGATGTCGCGCGGGCGCAAGGCGCCGGTGAAGACCTTCCTGATGGACCAGCGCATCGTGGTCGGCGTGGGCAACATCTACGCCGCCGAAAGCCTGTTCCGCGCCGGCATATCGCCGCTGCGCGAAGCGGGCAAGGTGTCGCGCGAACGTTACGCGCTGTTGGCCGATTCGGTGAAGGACATCCTGGCTTACGCGATCACCCGCGGCGGCACGACTTTGCGAGATTTCATTTCGCCGGATGGTCTGCCGGGCTATTTCGAACAGGAGCTGGCGGTCTACGGTCGTGGTGGCGAAGCCTGCCCGACCTGCGGGCGCAAGCTGAAGGAAGCCAGCATCGGTCAGCGCACCAGCGTCTGGTGCGGGCATTGCCAGCGCTAAGAATGCGTAGGGTGGGCCCCGGCCCACCTTTATGGGTATCGCCGCGTTGCATAAGGCGGGCTTGAGCCCGCCCTACGGGTCCTGCCAGTTCTCAGCCGATAGCCTGTCGCAGCTGGAACACATTGCCTTCCGGATCGCGCCCATCGCAGGCGCGAAAACCGCGGGCTTCCCATTCCCGATCCGCCGGCCACAGTTCACCGCCAAGGCTGGAGGCAATCGCGCGGGCCCGTGCCAGATCGGCGACAGGGAAGCACAGCTTGATGTAAGTGTCCTCGCGCGCCGGATAGTCGCCATGAGAACGGCCGTCGCTGGTGGAAAGCGCGTGGACGGTAAGCTGGAAGCCGGGCATTTCGAGCACGACATGCTGCCGATCCGCATGCGTTTCGATCATGCCGGCCACGCCGCGATAGAAGGCAGCAACCCTGTCGACGTCGTAGACGAACACTACGCCGGCCGATACGGGTGTCTTCATGTCTCCTCCAGACGCAATCGCGATGCGAGCATTGAATTGGGCGTAGGGCTAGTCTTGACCCGCCATTGATTTCATCGCTATGCGGCGGATGGCGGGTTGAAACCCGCCCACCAGTTCTTAGCTATGCGCGTCTAACACGGTACTCATGTTTGTGTATTTCGCGGCGCCGTAAATATCTGGAAATAGTGAAAGATGAT
>DASRYD010000060.1:0-7146 GCA_035653955.1 Pseudoxanthomonas sp. | reverse complement strand
CCGGCCGCGCAGACCTGAGGCGCGTTGCCAGTTCGACGGCGAAAGGCCAGACTCCCGTCTGGCCTTTCTTCTTCGAAACCGCGATGTTCGACACCACGCCACAACTCGATTGCGCAGGCCGCATCGTCAAGCTCGACGTGCCGCGGGTCATGGGCATCGTCAACGTCACCCCGGACTCTTTCTCCGACGGCGGTGCGCACGCGACCGTCGATGCCGCCGTTGCGCATGGGCTGAGGTTGGCGGACGAGGGCGCGGACATCCTCGACATCGGCGGCGAATCGACCCGGCCGGGCGCCGAAGAAGTTTCCGTCGAAGAGGAACTGAGGCGGGTGGTTCCGGCAATCGAAAGGCTGGCGAAGGAAACCTCCCTGCCGATCAGCATAGATACCTCGAAGCCCGAGGTGATGCGCGCTGCCGTCGCCGCCGGCGCGGGCATGATCAACGACGTGTACGCGCTGCGCCGCGACGGCGCGCTGGACGTGGCCGCCGCGCTCGGCGTGCCGGTGGTGTTGATGCACATGCTCGGCGAACCGCGCACGATGCAGGCCGATCCGCAGTACGACGACGTGGTTGCCGACGTGCATCGCTTCCTCGCCGAGCGCATCTTCGCCGCCGAGATGTCCGGCATCGCGAAGAAGCGCCTGGTCGTCGATCCCGGCTTCGGTTTCGGCAAGAACACCACGCACAACATCGCGTTGCTGGCGCAATTGCAGCGCTTCGCCGAGCTCGGCGTGCCGGTGCTGGCGGGGATGTCGCGCAAGAAGACCATCGGCGAATTGACCGGGCGCGCGGCGCCCGCCGAGCGCGTCGCGGGCTCCGTCGCCGCGCACCTGATCGCCGCGCAGAATGGCGCGAAGATCGTTCGCGTGCACGATGTCGCCGCCACCGTCGACGCGTTGAAGGTGTGGAATGCGGTCGCCACGGCACCGTCGCCGCGCAAGGAAGCGGCGAAGCCGTCGATCCGCTGGCCGGACGACGAATGAGCGTCGGAAAGTCAAGGTTTCCGGCTGGTCATTTTCTCGCCATGTCGACGCCAAGCCGCGCCGCGCCTGCGTTTGCGATGCCTCTCCACACGACTGTCCCCAATCTTGTCCACAGCGTTTGTGGACAGTTGAAACCGGCTGGTCAAAAAATCGCCAATCCCGCGTAACGGCTTGTCGCGGAAGGGCGATCCGGAGTTATCAACAGGCTTGCCCCAGCGGTTCTCCACAGCGGCTGTGGAAATCCTTGCGATGCTTGCCCGCTCGGCAGGCCGGGTTACCTCCCCGGCGCGCTTTGCGTTCTTGACTGGCATGAAAAGCTGCAGGGCGCGGGGCATGCCCGGCTCGACAGGCGCAGAGCCGCCGGGGATGTAACCCCAGCCTACAATGCGTCGCATGCCCGCCGATCGTCGCCCACTCGCCATCGCCCTGATGGGTCCGACCGCATCGGGCAAGTCCGCGCTGGCGCTGGAATGGGCGCAACGCCTGGGCGGCGAAATCGTCAGCGTCGATTCGGCGTTGGTCTACCGGGGCCTGGACATCGGCGCCGCCAAACCCAGCGCCGCGGAACAGGCGCTCGTTCCGCACCACCTGCTCGACGTGCGCGAGCCGTGGCAACCGTACTCGGCCGCCGAATTCGCAGCGGATGCCCGCGCAGCGCTCGACGGCATCGCCGCACGCGGCAGGTTGCCGATCCTCGCCGGCGGCACCGGCTTGTATTTCCAGGCCTTGTTGCATGGCCTGTCGCCGATGCCGGAAGCCGATGCCGACGTCCGTGCGGAGATCGCGGCGCGCGCCGAAGCGTATGGTTGGCCGGTTTTGCATGCCGAACTTGCAGAGGTCGATCCCGATGCGGCGCAAAAGATCAGGTCGACCGACCCGCAGCGCATCCAGCGCGCGCTGGAGGTGTTCCGGCTCAGCGGCAAACCGATCAGCGCCTGGCAGCGCGAAGCCGTGCGCATGCGCTTTCCGTTCCGCGTATTGACCCTGGTGCTGGCCCCGGCCGATCGGGCCGTGCTGCATCGGCGCATCGAGCGGCGCTTCGACGCCATGCTGGCCGAAGGCTTCCTCGGCGAGGTGCGCCGCTTGCGTGCATTGCCGGAACTGCAATCGCATCCGGCCGTACTCGATCTCCCGGCGATCCGCGCAGTCGGCTACCGGCAGGCCTGGGAGCATCTGGATGGAGCGACGGAAGCGGCGGAATTCCGCGACCGCGCGATCTTCGCCACCCGCCAGTTGGCCAAGCGCCAGCTGACCTGGCTGCGCGGCGACCTGGGCGCGCGGTGGTTCGACCCGCAGGCCGACCGGGAAGGGTTGGAGCGGGCACTGGGCCTGTTCCTGCGGCTCCGGACCTGAACCACAGCTGGCCAAATCCCCCCAGTTGTGTAACATCCGCGTCCGGGGGGTCGGGGGAAGCCGGACGCCGCCCGCACGATAACAACAACAGCCCGGCGAATGGGCGGGAGCTACGGACATGACCAAGGGGCAATCCCTGCAGGATCCTTTCCTCAACGCGCTGCGCCGCGAACGCGTGCCGGTGTCGGTCTACCTGGTCAACGGCATCAAGCTGCAGGGGACGATCGAATCGTTCGACCAGTTCGTGGTGCTGTTGCGCAACACGGTCAGCCAGATGGTCTACAAGCACGCGATTTCCACCGTGGTGCCGGCGCGCAACGTGCGCATGGGCCCGGGCGGCGGTGCGGTGCAGGGCGACGAAGTCGACACCGAAGAAAGCGAGTAGCACGCAACGCTTTCGTGGGAGCGGCCTTGGCCGCGAATGCTTCTCGCCAAACCGATTCCGGATAAAAAGCATTCGCGGCCAAGGCCGCTCCCACGAAAGCCTTTACTTCGCGTGCAGATGCCGGGGAAGGCGGGTCGAGACGCGGCCTACGACCATTTCGCCAGCAGTTCGCCGATCGCCTGGACCAGATTGCCGGAAAGCAGGCCGAACACTACGATGGTGCCCGCGCCGGCCAGCCAGGCCAGCAGCATCAGCGCGCCGTCGCGTTCCAGCAGGGCGAACACGAACAGCAGCAGCAATGCGCCGAATGCGTAATTGGTGAACGGAATCGGCAACGCCAGCAGCAAGCCCAGCACCAGCAACAGCAGGCCGGTGAAGGCGCTGGCCAGGCGGTGGTCGAGCGCCCATTCCAGGCGCGGGCGGACCAGCCATTCGACCCAGCGCAGCGGCCGGGCAAGGATCCTGCCGAAGCGGATGATCGATTTGCGTTGCGGGCCACGCCCGGCGAGGAAGCGCGGCAGCCACGGCCGGCGCAACCCCAGCAGCAGTTGCACGCCCACCAGCATCACCAGCGGGCCGCTGAGCGCGCCGGCCACGCCTGGGATCGGGATGAACGACGGCAACACGGCGATGAACAACAGCATGCCGAACGCGCTCTGGCGCAGGTCGGCCATCAGCTCGCCCAGGCGCAGGCGCTGTTCGGGATCGCCGACGCCCAGCGCGTCCAGCACCGCGCGGGTACTGGCGGAATGCTGGGGCGTTGCTGGCGAACCCGGATCCGGTGGATCAGCCGGCTTGTGCGTCGTCATCGTTTTCCGGCAGTTTCTGTAGCAGCAGTTTGTCCACGCGCGCGCCGTCCAGGTCGACCACCTCGATGCGCCAGCCGGCCCAGTCGAAGAATTCGCCGACGTGCGGGATGCGGCCGAAGCGCTCGATCACCATTCCGGCGAGGGTGTTGTAGTCGTCCTCGTCGTCGGGCAGGGCCACGCCGCCGAGCAGTTCGCGCAGATCGTCGTTGGGCAGCGAGCCATCGACCAGCAGCGAGCCGTCGGCACGGGTCACCACCAGCGCGTCTTCCTCGGTGTTCTCCGCGGCCTGCAGGCGGCCGACCACTGCCCCCATCAGGTCGCTCAGCGTGACCAGGCCCTGGATTTCGCCGTATTCGTCCACCACCAGCGCCAGCGATTGCTGCTCTTCGCGGAGGATCTCCAGCAGTTTCATCGCGTGGGTGGATTCGGCGACGAACAGGGGTTCGCGCAGGTGCTCGAGCAGGCCGCTGTCGTTGTTGCCGCCGATGCGGTCGAGCAAGGTCTTCACTTCGAGCAGGCCGATCACGTCCTGGTCGTTGCCGCGATACACGGGGTAGCGCGAATACTGCTCCTCGCGCATGACCGCGAGGTTCTCGGCGTCGCTGGCGGCGGCATCGAGCCAGGCGATGCGGGTGCGCGGGGTCATCAGGCTGTCGGCGGTGCGGTCGCCGAGGCGCAGCACGCGATTGACCATGTTGCGTTCGTCGGCGTCGATCACGCCCTGCTCGTGGCTTTCGCTGACCAGCAGGCGGATCTCCTCTTCGGTGACCGCGTCGCGGGCATCGTCGCGGATGCCGAGCAGGCGCAGCACCAGGCGGTTGATCGCGCCTAGCACGAACACCACCGGCCGGGCGATGCGCGAGAGCCAGTCCAGCGGGATGGCCACCGTGGCGGCGATGTTCTCGGCGTTGGTCAGGGCCAGGCGCTTGGGGATCAGTTCGCCGAAGATCACCGAGCCGGCGGTGATCAGGGTCACCGCGGTGCCGATGCCGATGGGATGGGCGAATTCGCGTGCGTTCGGCCATACCCCGGCCAGCCATGCGGCGATCATCTCGCCGATGGCGTCGCCGCCGAACACGCCAGCGAGCACGCCGATCAGGGTGATGCCGATCTGCACCGTGGACAGCAGGTTGTCCGGATGCTCGGCCAGCGCCAGCGCGACCTGCGCGCCGCGGCTTTCCTGCGCCATCTGCTTCAGGCGCAGCTTGCGCGAGGTCATCAACGCCATCTCCGACAGGGCGAAGAAGCCGTTGAGCAGGATCAGGAAGATGACGACCAGCAGTTCAAGCACGGGGGCGTGTCCGGCCGGGAGAGGGGGTCGGAGGGCGTTCGCCACGGGCCGGTGCGGGGCGGTGGCGGGGTACGTGCGTAGAGTCGTCGTCCATAGAGTGCGCGGTGAAGCGCGGCAGGAAGTCTAGCAAACCGGGTTTGGAACCGATGGGATGGGGGGTGCGCCCGCCAAATCAATGCCTTGGGCGGCCGGCGATGCGGAAAGGTATGCCACTTCCGGTCACGGAACGGTCATAATTCCGCCCCGATTGCCGTCCTTCCCGCGACGGCGGGGTGCCCGCATGTTTTCCCTGCAGACCATCTTCGGCTCCGGCCAGCAGTTCTACACCTTGCTCGACGATGCCGCCGTGGCAGCGCACGACAGCGCCAAGGCGCTGTACGCGATGATGAAGGCCGCCGACCGCCAGCCGGCGCTGGACGCGTTCAAGCTGGCCCGCCAGCGCGAGCGCACCGCCTCGGACAAGATCGGCCAAGCCCTGGTCGACAGCTTCATCACCCCGTTCGAGCGCGAAGACATCGAGGCGCTGGGCTCGGCGCTGTACAAGATCCCCAAGCAGATCGAGAAGTTCGCCGACCGTTATTCGCTGGCCACCACCCACCTGGAGCACATCGACTTCGCCCCGCGCGCGGCGATGCTGGAGCAGGCCGCCGCGGTGGTGGTGGAGATGGTGCACGAACTGAAGAAGATGAACCTCGACCAGATGACCGCGCTGAACGAGAAGCTTCGCGCCATCGAGAACGAGGCCGACCGGCTGATGCTGGAGCTGTACCGCGACATTTACTCGGGCCGCCTGGACAGCCTGCAGATGTTCCTGCTGAAGGAATTCTTCGAAATCCTCGAGAAGGCCATCGACCGCTGCCGAGAGGCCGGTGTGGTCATCTACCAGATCGTGCTGAAGAACTCGTAAGGCAGCGGCCATGCTCACCTTGCTCCTGGTGGTGATCCTCGCCGCGCTCGTGTTCGAGTTCATCAACGGCTTCCACGACACCGCCAACTCCATCGCCACCGTGGTCGCGACCAAGGTGCTGACCCCCGGGCAGGCCATCATCCTGGCCGCCAGCACCAACCTGGTGGGCGCGTTCATGGGCACGGCGGTGGCGAAGACCATCTCCTCCGGCCTGATCGACGGCGACGTGGTCAACGTCACCTCGCAGGTGATCATCTGCGCCTTGCTGGGCGCAATCGTCTGGAACCTGATCACCTGGTGGCGCGGCCTGCCGTCGTCGTCCTCGCACGCGTTGATCGGCGGCCTGTGCGGCGCGGCGATGGCCGCTTCGCACAACAACTGGGCCTCGCTGATCTGGTCGAAGGCCGGCGACGGGGACTGGACCAGCAACAAGGGCCTGCTGTGGAAGGTGGTGGTGCCGATGGTCACCTCGCCGCTGGCCGGCTTCCTGCTGGGCGTGGCGATCATCTCCCTGCTGTACCTGCTGATCGCCAGCCTGTCGAAAGCGGGCGGTCCGCTGGCGCGGATGGTGCGGCCGCGCTGGATCAACGCGTTCTTCGGCAAGGCGCAATTCGTTTCCGCGGCGTACATGGGTTTCGCCCATGGCCGCCAGGACGCGCAGAAGACCATGGGCATCATCGCGCTGGCGATCTTCGGCGCACAGACGTCCGGGGCGCTGGACGATCTGCCGGGTTGGCTGTCGTTCCTGCATCCGGACGGCGGCAAGGACGGCATCGACACCTGGATCATCGCCACCTGTGCGCTGGTGATGGCCGCCGGCACCGCGTCGGGCGGCTGGAAGATCATCAAGACCCTCGGCCACAAGATGGTCAAGCTGCATCCGATCGACGGCTTCGCCGCGGAAACCGCTTCGGCGACGATCCTGGTCACCGCCGCGGCGTTCGGCATGCCGGTATCGACCACGCACAGCATCTCCACCGCGATCATGGGCGTGGGCTACGCGAAGAACCCGAAGGCGCTGAAACTGGGCGTGATCGAACGCATCGTCTGGGCGTGGATCCTGACCATTCCGGCCGCGGGCGGCATCGCCTGGCTGTTGTGGCGGGGGTTGGACGCGCTGGGCTGGGCGTAAAGGCCTTTCCTTCTCCCCCCGGGAGAAGGTGGCGCGTAGCGCCGGATGGGGACGGGAGCCTTCCGAACTTACGGAACTTTCCTATCGCCATCATTCTCCCGCCCTCATCCGCCTTCGGCACCTTCTCCCGGAGGGAGAAGGAAAAGCGCGAGCGGTTATGCTTGGGCCATGGGCGACAAGACCAGCATCCAACGCATCCTCGCCGTGGTCCGCGCCATTCCGCGCGGGCAGGTGGCCGGTTACGGCGAAGTCGCGCGGCGCGCTGGCCTGCCGGGCCGCGCGCGAT
>DASRYD010000059.1:0-1648 GCA_035653955.1 Pseudoxanthomonas sp. | reverse complement strand
GGTCGGGCGGCCGGTGTAGGGACCGGCCGCGTAACTGGCCGGGTCGCCGGCGCCGGTCTCGTAGTCCTCGCGGCGCAACTCGACGCCGCCGGCGAACACGTGCGCGCCGAATGCGCGGCTCAGGTCGAAATTGAGCAGCGTCTGCGCGAAGCTGTAGTCGCCGGTCTTGAAGCGGGTCGGGCTGGTCGGGCCCAGCGACGCGTTCAACGAGTTTTCCAGCCGGTAGGTGAAGTCGTTGCGGCCGTGGTTGAGGCTGGCGTCGTAGTCCCACGCGCTCCATTGGCCGCGCAGGCCCGCTACCAGCGAGGCGTCGAAGTTCTCGCCCAGCGACACCGGCCGGTAGCCGTTCGGATAGATCTCCTTCCAGTTGGCCACGCCGTCGGGATAGCGGAAGTAGTTGGCGCCGCGCGTGTCGCTCTGGTGCCAGGTGCCGAACGCATAGAACGCACCGGTGTCGCCGACCGGCAGTTCCGCGTTGAACCAGCCGTTGATGTCCTTCGACTCGCCGTCGCCGAGCCAGTAGTTGCGCTTGCCAGCCAGGGCGAGGTTGTCGGGGGTCTGTTCTTCCCAGAACGGGATCTGGTCGAAACCGGCGCGGTTGGTGCCGTTGCGGTGCTTGTATTCCAGGCCCAGGCGCAGGAAACCGCCATCGCCCAGGCCGGTGCCGACCTTGCCGCCGAAATAGCCGGTCTGGCCATCGGTCGCGCTGCGGTCGATCGGTTCCACGTCGGTGTGGTGCAGGCCGTAGCTGGCTTCGAGCGCGCCGCCTTCGGGCGCGTCCTCGAGGATCACGTTGATCACGCCGGCCACCGCGTCGGAGCCGTATTGCGCGCCGGCGCCGTCGCGCAGCACTTCGATGCGCTTGATCGCGTTGAGCGGGATCGCGTTGAAATCGACCGGCGTGGTGCCCTTGCCGATCTTGCTGTCGGTGTTGACCAGCGCGCTGACATGACGGCGCTTGCCGTTGACCAGCACCAATACCTGGTCGGGCGATAGCCCGCGCAACTGTGCGGCGCGCACGTGGTCGGCGCCGCCGGAGTTGGACTGGCGCGGGAAGTTGAACGACGGCAGCAAGGCCTGCAGCGCGCTGCCCAGTTCTCCGTTCAGGGCGCCGGCCTTGCGGATGTCCTCGGCGGTCAGCACGTCGATGGGCGCGGTCGATTCCAGCGCCGTGCGGTCGCTGGCGCGGGTGCCGGTGACGATCACCGTGTCCAGTTCGGTGGCGTTGCCGGCAGGAACCTGCTGGGCGAACGCGGGAAAGGCGAGGGCAAGAGCGATGGCGGCGCCCAGCGGGGCCACGGCGGGGTGGGACATGGGGTTTCCTTTGGGGGAGGAAGTGGAGAAAGCGGGTAGCGCCGGATGGCGTCGAAGGTTATTGTATCTATCTATCTCGATGGAGAGATAGATTACTTGCATCTGTATCCATTCGCGCCGCCCGCGCCATGACGCCTGTCGATCTGCTCATGACGAAGGCTCATGAAGATGGCGTCGCGGATGGCCGATGCTGTCCTCTTCCGTTGTTGCCGGAGTGTGCCGATGTCGTTGCGAAAAGCCCTGTGCCTGTCCTTGCTGCTGTCGCTCGCCGCTTGCGCGACGGTGCCGGCATCCGCGCCGGCGACCGGCAGCGCCGCCTCCGCCTCGATGCAGG
>DASRYD010000058.1:0-3419 GCA_035653955.1 Pseudoxanthomonas sp. | reverse complement strand
ACCACGGTCGGGCCCTCGGCGCACGCCGCGGCGGCGAACAGTGCCGGGAATTCGTCGATCATGTCCGGCACCAGCGCTTCCGGCACTTCGATGCCGCGCAACGGCGTGTAACGCGCCACCAAGTCCGCGACCGGTTCGCCGCCATGCGAACTCGGGTTCTCTTCGCGGATGTCCGCGCCCATCAACCGCAACGCCGCGAGCAGGCCAGTACGGCGCGGGTTCAACCCAACCGCGCGCAGCCGCAGTTCGCTGCCCGGAACGATGCCGGCGGCGACGAGGAAAAACGCCGCCGAAGAGAAATCCGCCGGCACCGCGATGTCGGTCGCGCGCAGCCGCTGGCCACCGCGCAACTTCGCGTAGCCCGGAGAAAATCCGATGTCGACACCGAACGCCGACAGCATGCGTTCCGTGTAGTCGCGGGTCGGATGCGGCTCGCGTACTGAAGTCTCGCCTTCGGCATACAGGCCGGCGAGCAGTACCGCCGATTTGACCTGCGCGCTGGCGACCGGCGAAACGAAATCGATGCCATGCAACGCCTGCGCGCCATGGATGCGCAGCGGCGGCAAGCCGCCCTCCTCGGTGTCGATCCGCGCGCCCATTTCGGCCAGCGGCGCCGACACGCGGCGCATCGGCCGCTTCGACAGCGACTCGTCGCCGACCAGCACGCTGTCGAACTTCTGCGCGACCAGCAATCCCGCCAGCAGGCGCATGCCGGTCCCCGCGTTGCCGCAATCGAGCGGACCGGCGGGCGCCTTCAAGCCGTCGATGCCGACGCCATGGACGATGCGCCGCGAAGGCGACGGGGTTTCGATCTCCACGCCCAGCTGCGAGAACGCCTTCGCCGTGGCGCGGGTGTCCTCGCCTTCGAGGAATCCGTCGATCGTCGACACGCCATCGGCCAGCGCGGCGAACATCACCGCACGATGCGAGACGGACTTGTCCCCCGGGATGTCGAGTTCGCCACGCAGCGGTTCGCCGCGCGCCGCTATCCAGTTCTGCTTGTCGCTCATTTGATCAGGGCACCGCCACCGGGTACGAGCCCAGCACCTTGATCTGCGCCGCGTGCTCCTTCAGCTCTGCCATCGCCAGCTTCATCGCCGGATCGTCCACGTGTCCGGCCAGATCGATGAAGAACGCGTATTCCCATTTCGCGTGGTGCGACGGCCGCGACTCGATCCGGTTCATGCTGATGCCGTGCTTCGCGAACGGGCTGAGCACGTCGAACAGGGCGCCCGGCTTGTCGTGGATCGACACCAGCACCGAGGTGCGGTCGTGGCCCGACGACGGGAAGATCTGCCGGCCGATCACCAGGAAGCGCGTGGTGTTGTCCGCGTCGTCCTCGATCGACTTCATCACCACCTTCTTCAACCCGTACACGTGACCCGCGCTCTCGCCGGCGATGGCCGCCGCATCGTCGGCGTTGCGCGCGCGGCGCGCGCCCTCGGCGTTGCTCGAAACCGGGATCTTCTCCACCTTCGGCAGGTGGCTGCGCAGCCACGACGAAGTCTGCGCGAACGACTGCGGATGCGCGTAGATGCGTTCGATGTCCTCGATGTGGCCGGTACGCGACAGCAGGAACTGGTGCACGCGCAGTTCGACTTCGCCGCATATCTTCAGGTTCGAGGTCAGGAACATGTCCAGGGTGATCTGGATCGTGCCCTGCCCGGAATTCTCCACCGGCACCACGCCGAAATCGGCGTTGCCGCTTTCCACTTCCTGGAACACTTCCTCGATGCTGGCCAGCGGCAGGCCGTGCGCGGAACGGCCGAAATGCTTCAGCACCGCTTGCTGCGAGAACGTGCCTTCCGGACCGAGATAGCCGATCTTCAGCGGCTCCTGCTGGGCCAGGCAGGCCGACATGATTTCGCGGAACACGTGGACCAGCACTTCGTCGCTCAGCGGCCCCTCGTTGCGGTCGACGACCATGCGCAGCACCTGCGCCTCGCGCTCGGGGCGGTAGTAATCGACCGCCTGCGCCAGCTTGCCCTTGGCCTTGCCGACCTGCAGCGCGAACTGCGCGCGCTCTGCGATCAGCGACTGGATCTGCCGATCGATGCCGTCGATCTTGGCGCGCACGTCGGCCAGCACCGGCTTGGCGGCGGATTTCGCGACGGTTTTCTTCGTGGTTTTCTTCGGTTTGATCGCCATCTTTCCGTTTTCCGTTCCCTCGACGCGGGAGTGATTGCTACGCCACCACTCTTGCGTCCGACATTACTTGCTTATCCATGACGTTTGCGGAAATCGCGCATGAAATCCGCCAGCGCCCGCGCACCGTTCACCGGCATCGCGTTGTACAGCGACGCACGCAGACCGCCGACCGCCTTGTGGCCTTTCAACGCCAGCAGGCCCGCTTCCTTCGACTCGGAGACGAAACGAGCGGTCAGCGCTTCGTCCGGGAGGAAAAACGGGATGTTCATCCGCGAACGGAATTCCGGCAGGACGTGGTTGCGGTAGAAACCGCCCGAACCGTCGATGGCGTCGTAGATGATGCGCGATTTCTCGGCGTTGCGGCGGGCGAATTCCGCGACCCCGCCTTCTTCCAGCATCCAGCGGAACACCAGGCCGGCCAGGTACCAGTTCCAGGTCGGCGGCGTGTTGAGCATCGAGTCGCGCGCTTCGTGCGAACGGTAGTCGAAGATGTCGGCGCGCGGCAGGCCTTCGCGCTTCAACAGGTCGCGGCGCACGATCACCACGGCCACGCCGACCGGACCGAGGTTCTTCTGCGCGCCGGCGTAGATCACGCCGTACTTCGACACGTCGATCGGCTCGGACGCGATGCTGGAGCTGAAATCTGCGAACAGCGGCACGTCGCCGACTTCCGGGGCATCGCCACGGAATTCGACGCCGTGGATGGTCTCGTTGGCGGTGATGTGCACGTAGTCCGCGCCGGGCGTCAGCCGCCACGACTCGCATGGCGGGATGTCGGTGAAACCGCCGGGCTCGCCGTCCGCGGCGACGTTGACCTTCACGTAGGGCCTGACCTGCCTGATCGCGGTCTTGCTCCAATGGCCGGTGACCACGTAGTCCACGGTGCCGCCGGGCGAGGCGAAATTCAGCGCCAGCAGCGCCTGCTGGGTGGTCGCGCCGCCGGACAGGAACAGCACCGCATAGTCGTCGGGAATGCCGATCAACCGGCGCAGGTCGGCTTCCGCGCGCGCGGCGACCGCGATGAACTCGGCACTGCGGTGGCTGATCTCGATGATGGACGCGCCGATGCCGTTCCAGTCCAGCATCTCGGCCTGGGCCTGGCGCAGGACGGGTTCGGGCAAGGTCGCCGGGCCGGCACTGAAGTTGTAGACGCGAGTCATGGGAGGGCCTGAAAACTGAACGCGTAGTATGCCGCAGCGCAGCAGCTCCCGGACCAATGGGTACGAACGAAACTTTTCCTGCGCGCTGTCGTCGCGCGCCGGCTCAGCCGG
>DASRYD010000057.1:0-2307 GCA_035653955.1 Pseudoxanthomonas sp. | reverse complement strand
TGCCAGCGCGACCACAGGCCATGCAGGCGGCCGCGATCGCGGCTCAGCGCGCCGTCGATGGCCCGGCGGGCGGCGGCAGGGGTGGTTTCGATAGCTGGCATCAATCGGAGGAAGCGGAATTTTCCACTTACACAATGCATGGGGGCGGATTATTGTGACCGCAACCACCCCAAGGAGCATCCCATGGCCAAGAGCAAACCCGCCGGCAAATCCGTTTCGCCCGCCGCGACCTCGCCGGGCATCGACATCGGCATCGCCGCCAGCGACCGCAGGAAGATCGCCGAAGGACTGTCGCGCTTCCTCGCCGACAGCTACACCCTGTACCTGAAAACCCACAACTTCCACTGGAACGTCACCGGGCCGATGTTCAACACCCTGCACCTGATGTTCGAGGGCCAGTACACCGAAGAATGGACCGCGCTGGACGAAGTCGCCGAGCGCATCCGCGCGCTGGGTTTCAACGCGCCGGGTTCGTACGCCGAATTCGTCGAGCTGTCGTCGATCCGAGAGGAACCCGGCGCCACCGGCGTTCCCGGCTGGCAGGACATGGTCCGGCAACTGGTTGCCGGCAACGAAGCCGTGTGCCGCACCGCGCGCAAGGCACTGAAGACCGCCGACAACGCCGGCGACGACCCGACCGTGGACCTGCTGACCCAGCGCCTGAACATCCACGAGAAGAATGCGTGGATGCTGCGTTCGCTGCTGGAGTAACGACTCGCGACGCACTTCCCCTGCCTCCGGGCTTTTCCTACGCTGTCCCGCACGCTTCTCCGACTGATTTCCCGCAGCCGCGGGTTATCCTGAAGCGCATGCCCGATTCCACCCACGATTTGCCGCCCGCACAGCGACTGCTCCGCGACGTTTTCGGTTACGACGCCTTCCGCGGCCCGCAGCAGGGGGTGGTCGAGCACGTCGCCGCCGGCCACGATGCCTTGGTGCTGATGCCCACCGGCGGCGGCAAATCGCTGTGCTACCAGGTGCCGGCGCTGCTGCGCGAGGGCACCGGCATCGTGGTGTCGCCGCTGATCGCGCTGATGCAGGACCAGGTCGAGGCCTTGCGCCTGTTCGGCGTGCGCGCCGCCTTCCTCAATTCGACCCTCGACGCCGACACCGCCCGCCAGGTCGAGGACGCCCTGCTCGCCGGCGAACTGGACCTGCTCTACGTCGCCCCCGAACGCCTGCTGACCCCGCGCTTCCTGTCCTTGCTGGACCGCAGCCGCATCGCCCTGTTCGCCATCGACGAAGCGCACTGCGTCTCGCAATGGGGCCACGACTTCCGTCCCGAGTACCGCCAGCTGACCGTGCTGCACGAACGCTGGCCGCAGGTGCCGCGGATCGCCCTGACCGCGACCGCCGACCCGCCGACCCAGCGCGAAATCGCCGAACGCCTGCAATTGGAGCAGGCGCGGCGCTTCGTCAGCTCGTTCGACCGCCCGAACATCCGCTACACGGTGGTGCAGAAGGAAAACAGCCGCCGCCAGTTGCGCGATTTCGTCGAAGGCCATCGCGGCGAAGCCGGCATCGTCTACTGCCTGTCGCGGCGCAAGGTCGAGGAAACCGCGGAATTCCTGCGCGAACAAGGCCATGCCGCCCTGCCCTACCACGCCGGCCTGCCGGCCGAAGTGCGCGCGGAAAACCAGCGCCGCTTCCTGCGCGAAGAAGGCATCGTGATGGTCGCCACCATCGCCTTCGGCATGGGCATAGACAAGCCGGACGTGCGCTTCGTCGCGCACATGGACCTGCCCAAGTCGCTGGAAGGCTACTACCAGGAAACCGGCCGCGCCGGCCGCGACGGCGAAGCCGCCGAGGCCTGGCTGTGCTACGGGCTGGGCGATGTGACCCTGCTCAAGCAGATGATCGAACGCGGCGAGGCCAGCGAGGAACGCAAGCGGCTGGAACGGGTCAAGCTCGACCAGTTGCTGGCCTACTGCGAATCCACCGAATGCCGCCGTCGCGTGTTGCTGGCGGGCTTCGGCGAAACATATCCTCGCGACTGCGGCAATTGCGACAACTGCCTGGAACCGGCCGAAACCTGGAACGCCACGCTCGCCGCGCAGAAGGCGTTGAGCTGCATCTACCGCAGCGGGCAGCGTTTCGGCGCCGCGCATCTGATCGACATCCTGCGCGGGGGCGAAACCGAGAAGGTGCGCCAGTTCGGACACGAGCGGCTCAGCACCTACGGCATCGGCGCCGACCTGGACGCCAGCGCCTGGCGCAGCGTGTTCCGGCAGCTGGTCGCCGCGGGCCTGGTCGCGGTCGATGCCGAAGGTTACGGCGCCCTGCGCCTGACCGAAGCCAGCCGCGACG
>DASRYD010000056.1:0-5884 GCA_035653955.1 Pseudoxanthomonas sp. | reverse complement strand
GGTCGGGCGGTGGCGGCATGTCCGGCGGCGGCGGGGCATCCGGGAGCTGGTGATGAGACTGCTGCGCCACTTGTTCGCGCGTTCCGCCCGTTCGCTGTTCCCCGAGGACAGCCTGCACCGCATCGCCGATGCGATCGCCGTCGGCGAACGCCGGCACACCGGCGAGGTGATGTTCGCGGTCGAATCGGAACTGACGATCGGCCAGCTGCTGCGCCGCGTGCAGGCGCGCGATCGCGCCATGGACGCCTTCGCCCGCCTGCGCACCTGGGACACCGCGGCCAACAACGGCGTGCTGGTCTATTTGCTGCTCGCCGATCACCGCATCGAGATCGTCGCCGACCGCGGACTGTCCGGGAAGGTCAGCGCCGAGCAATGGCGCGGTGTCTGCCAGCTGATGGAAGAGCGCCTGCAGGCCGGCGAACCGGAGGCGGCGGCGGTACGCGGAGTCGATGCGGTCGCGGACCTGTTGGCGGAACACTACCCGCAGAACGGCGACGCGCCGGATATCGACGAGTTGCCGAACCTGCCGCGCATCCTGTAGGAGCGCCCTTCAGGGCGCGACCGCGGTGCCCCGTTGCGGAAAAGCCGTCGTAACGAAAAATTCCGGCCGCGCCCTGAAGGGCGCTCCTACAAGGGCCAGCGCGGCCCGGCCGGGTCAGGCAAAATAGCGGCTCGTTCCGTCTCGATGCCGCCTGCATGATCTACCTGCACCAGATCGACCCCATCGCCTTTTCGCTCGGGCCGCTGAAGGTGCACTGGTACGGCATCGCCTACGCGCTGGCCTTCGTTGCCGCATGGTTCCTCGGCCGCTCGCGCGTGCGCAGCGGGCGCCTGCCCGGCGTCGACGACAACGGCTATGGCGACCTGATGTTCTACTGCATGCTCGGCGTGGTGCTGGGCGGGCGCATCGGCTACATCCTGTTCTACGACCTGCCGACCTACCTCGCGCATCCGTTGCAGGTGTTCAAGGTCTGGGAAGGCGGCATGAGTTTCCACGGCGGCCTGCTCGGCGTGCTGCTGGCGTCGTGGTGGTGGGCGCGCAGGCACAAACTGCATTTCTTCGACGTGATGGACTTCATCGCCCCGCTGGTACCGGCGGGACTGGGCTTCGGCCGGCTGGCCAACTTCATCAACGGCGAACTGTGGGGCAAGTACACGGGAACCGACTGGGGGGTGATCTTCCCGACCACCGACCCCAACGTATCCGGGCTGAACCTGAGCGCCGCGCAGCTGCAGGCGCAGTATGCGGCGGGGATGCTCGACCGTTTCGCCCGCCATCCGACCCAGTTGTACGAAGCGTTGCTGGAAGGCCTGGTGCTGTTCTGCGTGCTGTGGTGGTATTCGCGCAAGCCGCGTCCGCGTTACGCGCTGTCCGGGTGGTTCGCGCTGTTGTACGGCGTGTTCCGTTTCGCCGTCGAATTCGTCCGCGTGCCCGACCAGCAATTGCAGTACCTGGCCGGCGGTTGGCTGACCATGGGCCAGTTGCTCAGCCTGCCGCTGGTCATGGTGGGCCTGTACTGGCTGTGGCTGTCGCGGCGTTCGCCGACCCTGCAACCGGCGGTCGCCACGGAGAAGCGCGCATGAAGACATTTGCCGGAGGCGAAAAATGAGGCAATACCTCGATCTCCTGCAGCATGTGCTGGAACACGGTACGGAGAAATCCGACCGCACCGGCACCGGCACGCGCAGCGTGTTCGGCTGGCAGATGCGCTTCGACCTGAGCGAAGGCTTCCCGCTGGTTACCACCAAGAAGTTGCACCTGCGTTCGATCGTGCACGAGCTGTTGTGGTTCCTGAAAGGCGAAACCAACATCGCCTACCTGAAGGAAAACAAGGTCGGCATCTGGGACGAGTGGGCCGACGAAAACGGCGAACTCGGTCCGGTCTACGGCAAGCAATGGCGTTCCTGGGAGGGCGCCAATGGCGAAACCATAGACCAGATGAAATGGCTGATCGAGGAGATCGGCCGCAATCCGGATTCGCGCCGCCTGGTGGTCAGCGCCTGGAACGTCGCCGATCTGCCGAAAATGGCGCTGATGCCGTGCCACAACCTGTTCCAGTTCTACGTGGCCAACGGCAAGCTCAGCTGCCAGTTGTACCAGCGCAGCGGCGACATCTTCCTCGGCGTGCCGTTCAATATCGCCAGCTACGCGCTGCTGACCCACATGGTGGCGCAGGCCACCGGCCTGCAGGTCGGCGACTTCGTGCACACGCTGGGCGACGCGCATCTGTATTCGAACCATTACGAACAGGCCCGCGAACAGTTGTCGCGCACGCCGCGTCCGTTGCCGAGGCTGCATCTGAATCCCGAAGTGACCGACCTGTTCGCGTTCGGGTTCGAAGACATCGAGATCCACGGATACGATCCGCTGCCCGCGATCAAGGCGCCGGTGGCCGTCTGACGCGATGAGGATTTCACTGGTCGCCGCGCTGGATCGCAACAATGCCATCGGCCGAGACAACGCGATGCCGTGGCATCTTCCCGACGATTTCAAGCACTTCAAGGCACTGACCCTCGGCAAGCCGATCCTGATGGGCCGCAAGACCGCCGAATCGCTGGGTCGCGCATTACCTGGTCGCTTGAACCTGGTACTGACGCGCTCGGCTCGCGTGCCGTTCGAGGGCATGCGAGCGGTGGCTTCCATCGATCAGGCGAAACAAATCGCGATTGCTTCGGGCGCCGACGAATTGTGCATCATCGGCGGCGCGGAGATTTACGCGCTCACGTTGTCGATGGCCGACGCGCTGCACTTGACCCGTGTCGACGCGGAGGTCGAAGCCGCGGATGCGTTCTTCCCGGCATTCGACCCGTCGCAATGGCGGATCGTATCCCGCGAGCCGCATCCGGCCGACGCGAAGCATGCCTTCGCGTTCGAGTTCGTCGGCTATGAACGAGATCCGGCCATGGGAGCGACGTAAGTCGCGAAGCCTTTCTTTCGGACCGCGATTGAAGCGGTCAGTGGTGTCTTTTTCGCCTTACAGGCTACGCATGCCGTAGCCATTCCCGCGGGTGGGATAAGCGATCAATCCTTCGGCAGCTGGCCCTTCGGTGGCGGCGGCACGTCGCGGCCGGGTACCTGCACGATGCGGATGTCTTCGCTGTCCAGTTGCAGCGCGGTCAGCTTGCCGCCCCATACCGCGCCGGTGTCGATGGCATGGACGCCGTGGCCGATCATCAGGCCCAGCGTCGACCAGTGGCCGCAGACGATCTTCAGGTCGCGTAGCGCGCGGCCGGGCACTTCGTACCACGGATACAGGCCCTGCGCCTGCATGCCCGGCGCACCCTTTTCCTCGACCGCCATGCGCCCGCGCGGCGTGCAGTAACGCATGCGGGTGAACACGTTGATGATCGCGCGCGAGCGGTCGTGCCCGCGCAGCCCCGGCGACCAGTCGGGCTTGTCGCCGTACATGTTGCGCAGCAGTTTGCGGTAGTCGTCGCCGCGCAGTTGCTGCTCGACTTCCTGCGCATGCTTCTCGGCCAGCCCGGTCGTCCACTTCGGGGCGAGACCGGCGTGGATCATCATCCAGCCCAGCGCGTGGTCGCTGTGCAGCAGCTTCTGCGCGCGCAGCCAGCCGAGCAGTTCATCGCTGTCGTCGGCCAGCACCACGCGCTGCAGGTCGGGATTGACCTTGCGCTGCTCGCCCGGACTGCGTTCGCCGATGGCCAGCAGCGACAGGTCGTGGTTGCCCAGCACGACCACGCTCTGCGCGCGCAGCGAATGCACCAGGCGCAAGGTTTCCAGCGATTGCCCGCCACGGTTGACCAGGTCGCCGCAGAACCACAAGGTGTCGGCGGCGGGGTCGAAGCGGATCTTCTCCAGCAGGCGCTGGGTGACGTCGTAGCAGCCTTGCAGGTCGCCGATGGCCCAGACGCTCATTCGCGGCGGGCCTTAATGCAGGGTTCGCGGCACCGATAGCGCGAACAGCGCGATCGGGGCGTCGAAACGGGTGCCGTCGTCGGCGAGCATGCCGTAGCTGCCTTGCATCGTACCGTGCTCGGTTTCCAGCACCGCGCCCGACGTGTATTCGAAATCGTCGCCCGGCCGCAGCCACGGCTGTTCCCCGACCACGCCTTCGCCGCGGACTTCCTCGGTCTTGCCATTGGCGTCGGTGATCACCCAGTGGCGGTCGATCAGCCGCGCCGGCACCTGTCCGCGGTTGCGGATGTGGATGGTGTAGGCGAAGACGTAGCGTCTGTCCTCGGGCGCGGACTGGTCGGCGAGGAAGCGGGTGGCGACGTCGATGTCGATGGCGTATTCGGAGGCGTCCATGCGCACAGTCTAGCAATTGGGCCTAGACGGGCAAATTCGCCAGCTTCACGAAGTCCGCGACTTCCACCTGCTCCGCGCGCGCATCCGGACGAAGGCCGGCGGCTTCGATCCGCGCGGTGTCGCAGACCCCGGACAGCGCGTTGCGCAGGGTCTTGCGGCGCTGGCCGAACGCGGCGCGCACTACTTCCTCGAAACGCTTCGGGTCGCGTACGCCGATTTCTCCGGCCGGTTTCGGCACCATCCTTACCACCGCCGAGTCGACCTTCGGCGGCGGCCGGAACGCGCCCGGCGGCACATCGAACAGCGGGACGACCTCGCAATAGGCCTGCAGCATCACGCTGAGCCGGCCGTAGACCTTGCTGCCGGGGCCGGCGGCCATGCGATCGACGACCTCCTTCTGCAGCATGAAGGTCATGTCGCGGATCGCCGCAGCGTGTTCCAGCGCATGGAACAGGATCGGCGAGGACAGGTTGTAGGGCAGGTTGCCGACCAGGCGGATCGGTCCGCCGTTGTGCGCCAGCGCGGTGAAGTCGACGGAGAGCACGTCTCGGTGGATGACTTCTAGCGTGCCATGCGCACGCGCTGCCTCGGTCAGGGGGAAGATCAGGTCGCGGTCGAACTCGATGACGGTCAGTTCACCGTGGCGATCGAGCAGCGGGAAGGTGATCGCGCCCTGGCCGGGGCCGATCTCGACCAGCCGGTCGCCCGGCCGCGGATCCACTGCCAGCACGATCTTCTCAATATAGCTGCGATCGGCCAGGAAGTGCTGGCCGAGCTGTTTCTTGGCGGCGCCGAATTCGGTGGCGGGGGAGCGCGGGTTCATGCGGGGATTATGCGGGTTTTGCGCTCGTCGCGACCCGGCATTCGTCGGCAGGAAGTCCCGCAAAGCGGCAACGACGAGCGAAAGGCAGTCGAGCGGACCGGAACTCTACGAAAGCGCGGCACGTGTCGCCGCGATCCGTGCGCAGATTTCCACCGCGGCGAACAGGCTGGACGGATCGGCGAGGCCTTTGCCGGCGAGGTCGAGCGCAGTGCCGTGGTCGACCGCGACGCGCGGATAGGGCAGGCCCAGGGTCAGGTTCACCGCGCGCTCGAAACCGCTGTATTTCAGCGTCGGCAGGCCCTGGTCGTGGTACATGGCCAGGACCGCGTCGAAGCCGACGAGTTTTTGCGGCAGGAACGCGGTATCGGCAGGCAGCGGCCCGACTAGGCTGAGGCCTTCGTCGCGCAACGCGGACAGCACCGGTTCGATGACCTCGATCTCCTCGCGCCCCAGCAGGCCCGCTTCGCCGGCGTGCGGGTTCAGGCCCAGCACCGCGATGGTCGGACGGGCGATGCCGAAGTCGCGGCGCAGCGCAGCGTCGGTGATGCGCAGCGTGCGTTCCAGCCCTTCGCGGCTGATCGCAGCCGGCACGTCGCGCAAGGCCAGGTGGGTAGTGGCCAGGGCGACGCGGACCACGTCGTTGGCCAGCATCATCACCACATCGCGGCCGGCACGCTCGGCCAGGCGTTCGGTGGTGCCGGTATAGGCGAAACCACCGGCGTTGATCGCCGCCTTGTGCATTGGCCCGGTGACCAGGCCGGCGAATTCGCCGCGCAGGCAGGCATCGGCGG
>DASRYD010000055.1:0-2385 GCA_035653955.1 Pseudoxanthomonas sp. | reverse complement strand
GCGACGCGAAGCCGCGACGCGCCGGCCGAGGCCGGTCCAGCGGCAGGTCCAGCACCGGCGCACCGTCGGCGAAACGCGACAGCCAATAGGTTTCGTCTTCGGCGCGTACGCCACCGGAATGCAGGGCCAGTTGCAGCGCGTAATCGGCGAACGACGCCGCCGCTGCGGGAGCTTCGACGGCCTGGTCCATCGCCTGCGCATACAGCGCGCCGAGTTCGCGTACGAGGATCCACCACGACCACCCGTCGCAAACGATGTGATGCGCGGTCAGCAGCAAGACATGCTCTTCGGGACCGAGTCGGACCAGCTCCGCGCGCAGCAGCGCATCGCGGCCCAACGCGAACGGCGTATCCACCGCATGCCGGCGGCGCGCGGCCAGCGCGGCTTCGCGCGCCGTCGCATCCAGGTCGGAGAAATCGAATCGCGAGACCGCGATGTCCACATGCTTGCGCACGCACAGGGTTTCGCCGTCCGGACCGAAGTTGGCGCGGAACGCGTCCCTGCGCTCGACCAGCGCCCGCAGCGCGGTCACGAGCGCCGTCGTATCCAGCGTTCCGCGCAGGCGCAGGCTCACCGATTCGTTGTACGCCAGCGATGCGTCATCGCCGAGCCGGTCCGCCAGCCACACTTCGCGTTGCGGCTCGGTGGTCGGCACCACCCGCGACAGTTCGCCGCCGGCGAAGGGATCGTATTCGACAGCTTCGCGCCGTTCCTTGTGCGCCAGGGCGGTCATCCGGCCACCTTGAGGAATTTGCCGGGACGCGCCGCATCGGGCACGAACCAGGCCGGGCGTCCGTCCTCGTCGCGGCCGAGGCGCGCGCCTGGCGCGGCCGGATCGTCTGCATTCATCACCGTGCGCGGCGTGGCCGCGTGGCGCGGCAGGAATTCGGATTCCTGCAATTCGGCGACGGATGCCTTGAACGCGTCGATGATCGTGCGGAAGTCCGCCTCGTCGTGCGCGGTGGTCAGGAAGCACGGGAAATTGTCGAGGATGTGCACGCCACGGCTGCGCATCATGCCGAACAGCAGGTCCTGCAGCGGATGGTCCTCGAGGAAGAACGTCTTCCACACCGAAGCGAAATGGCGGATCTCGATGGGTGCCCCGGCATCGCGGCAGAACGCATTCATCTCCGCCGCCATCGCATCGACGCGGGCGTTGAGAAGCTCCTGCAGCTGCGGACCCTGCTGCTTGACGTGCTCGAGCACCGCCTTGGCCGCGGCCAGCGCCAGCGGATGGCGGACGAAGGTGCCGGCAAAATAGGTCACGCCGACGGTCGGGGTGGAATCGTCGCCGTATTCCCACTGTCCGCCGTCCAGCGCGTCCATGAACTCGCGCTTGCCGGCGATCACGCCAATCGGATAGCCGCCGCCGACGACCTTGCCATAGGTGGCCAGGTCGGCGCGGATGCCGAACAGCGCCTGGACCCCGCCGGGATGCGCGCGGAAGCCGGTGACGACTTCGTCGAACACCAGCACCGAAGCGGATTCCGCGGTGATCTGCCGCAGCTCGCGCAGGAATTCGACCGGACGGAAGTCGGGACGCCGGCTCTGCACCGGCTCGACCAGCACCGCGGCGATTTCGTGGGCGCGCTCGCGGATGATCCGCAGCGATTCGGGCGTGCCGTAGTCAAGCACCAGCACGTGCTCGGCGGTATTGCGCAGGATGCCCGGCGCGGCCGGCACTGCGCGCAGCTTCTTCGTGCCGCGCACGATCATCTCGTCGATGATGCCGTGGTAGGCGCCATTGAACACCACCACGGTTTCGCGGCCGGTGACGGTGCGGGCGATGCGCAGCGCGCCCAGCACCGCTTCGGAGCCGGTGTTACACAGGGCCGCGCGGTCGTGGCCGGTGACGTCGCAGATCAGCTCGGCGACTTCGCCGGCGAGCGGATGCTGCGGGCCGATGTCGTAGCCCAGGTCGAGCTGCCGCCGCACCGCATCCACCACGAAATCCGGCTGCCAGCCGAACAGGCTCATGCCGAATCCGTTGAGCGCATCGACGTACTCGTTGCCGTCCAGGTCCCACATGCGCGCGCCCTTGGAGCGTTCGACCACGATCTGGTAGGTGATTTCCTTGGTCAGCGGACGGAAACCGTTGACCACGCGCGGATCGGCCATGCGTGGGCGATGCCGCGCGGTATATTCCTTCGACTTGCGCGTGCGCGCGACGTAACGCCGCATGTATGCGTCGAGGCGCCCGCGCTGGTGTTCGCTCAACTGCAACTGGCCGCTGTTGTCGATCCGGGCGATGGCACCGAAGGCCTTCTTGACGTCGTACTTGGTGTGCGCCAGCGCGGATTCCTCCTCCGCGTCCGATGCAGCCGCGGGCGCCGCAGGTTGCATGGCAGGCGGCGCAAACGGCACCGATGCGGCGACCGGCGCAGG
>DASRYD010000054.1:0-5740 GCA_035653955.1 Pseudoxanthomonas sp. | reverse complement strand
CCTTGCCGCGCCCTCGCCCGCTGTCGCTGGCCGCTTCGCTGCGCGCGCCCTCCAGGATGTCCACGATGGGCTTGGCGATGGAGACCGGCACGATGCCATGCTCGGCGTTGAATTCCAGCTGCTTCTCGCGGCGACGCGCGGTTTCGTCCAACGCCTTCTGCATCGAATTGGTGATGCGATCGGCGTACAGGATCGCCTTGCCGCGCAGGTTGCGCGCGGCGCGGCCGATGGTCTGGATCAACGAGCCGGCCGAGCGCAGGAAACCTTCCTTGTCCGCGTCGAGGATCGCCACCAGCGACACCTCGGGCATGTCCAGGCCTTCACGCAGCAGATTGATGCCGACCAGCACGTCGAACTTGCCCAGGCGCAGGTCGCGGATGATTTCGACGCGTTCCACCGTCTCGATATCCGAGTGCAGATAGCGCACCTTCACTCCGTGCTCGCCGAGGTATTCGGTCAGGTTCTCGGCCATGCGCTTGGTCAGGGTGGTGACCAGCACTCGATCGCCCCACGACACGCGTTCGTTGATCTCGGAAAGCAGATCGTCCACCTGGGTGCCGACCGGGCGGATTTCCACTTCGGGATCGACCAGGCCGGTCGGACGCACCACCAGTTCAACCACTTCGCCATTGGATTCGCGCAATTCGTACGGCCCCGGCGTGGCCGAGACGTAGATGCTGCGCGGCGAGCGCGCTTCCCATTCCTCGAAGCGCAATGGCCGGTTGTCCAGCGCCGACGGCAGGCGAAAGCCGAACTCCACCAGCGTCTCCTTGCGCGAACGGTCGCCCTTGTACATCGCGCCGATCTGCGGCACGGTCACGTGCGATTCGTCGACCACCAGCAGCGCATCGGCGGGCAGGTAATCGAACAGCGTCGGCGGCGGCTCGCCGGGCGCCTTGCCGGTCAGGTGGCGCGAATAGTTCTCGATGCCCGAGCAATAACCCACCTCGGCCATCATCTCCAGGTCGTACTGGGTGCGCTGCGCCAGCCGCTGCGCTTCGACCAGCTTGTTCTGCGCGTACAGCAGTTCCAGCCGTTCCTTCAGCTCGATCTTGATGGTGTCGATGGCGGCGAGGATGCGGTCGCGGGTGGTCGCATAGTGGGTCTTCGGGTAGACGGTGTAGCGCGGGACCTTGCGCAGGGTTTCGCCGGTCAGCGGATCGAACAGCGACAGGTTCTCGATTTCGCCGTCGAACAGCTCGATGCGCAGCGCCTCGATGTCGCTTTCGGCCGGGTGCACGTCGACGATCTCGCCGCGCACGCGGAAGGTGCCGCGTTGCAGTTCGAATTCGTTGCGCGTGTACTGCAACGAGGTCAGGTGGCGGATCAATTCGCGCTGGTCGATGCGTTCGCCGCGCGACAGGATCAGGCGCAGCGACAGGTAGTCCTCGGGCGCGCCCAGGCCGTAGATCGCCGACACCGTGCCAACGACTATCGTGTCGCGCCGCGACAGCAACGCCTTGGTCGCGGACAGGCGCATCTGTTCGATGTGCTCGTTGATCGAACTGTCCTTCTCGATGAAGGTGTCCGACGATGGCACGTAGGCTTCCGGCTGGTAGTAATCGTAGTAGCTGACGAAGTACTCGACCGCGTTGTTCGGGAAAAACGCCTTGAACTCGCCGTACAACTGCGCGGCCAGGGTCTTGTTGTGCGCCATCACCAGGGTCGGCTTCTGCACTGCCTGGACGACATTGGCGATGGTGTAGGTCTTGCCCGAGCCGGTCACACCCAGCAGGGTCTGCTTGGCCAGGCCGGATTCGAAGCCTTCGACCAGACGCTCGATGGCCTGCGGCTGCTCGCCGGCGGGCGAATACGGGGCGACGAGTTGGAAACGATCGGACATGGCGGCGGCCGGAGGAGGACATTCCAGTATAGCCGCGACATGTTTTTCATTCGTAAGCCCCTGACGGACTATTCCTACAGCGCATCGCGTCTCAGCCTGATGGGAGCCCGTCAACCCGGCCACCACACTGGCCCCACTCACAAGGAGGGTGTGTGATGCGCAGGATGCAAACCGGTTTCAGCGTGGTCGAAATCGCGGTGGCGATGGCCATTGTCGCGATACTGGCGGGCGTGGCTCTGCCGGTCTATCAAGGCTTCCGAGAGGCCGCTTATGCCGGTGTCGCCCGCGCGGCGTTGGGGGAAAGCCTCCTGCGAGCGATCTCCCACGCCGCCTTGACCGGCAGCGAGGTAGTGCTCTGTCCGGGCGATCAAAGCGGTTGCCGCGCAAGCATCGACTGGAGCCATGGCTGGATGGCCTTCGCCGACCTGAACGGCGATCGCCAGCGCGGCCCCGGCGAAACCCTGTTGCACGAACAGGCGACGCTCGGCGGCAAGGTCCACCTGCGCAGCACGGTCGGCCGTACCCGGCTGGTCTTCCAGCCTAATGGCGGCAACGCCGGCTCCAACGTCACCTTCACTGTCTGCGATGGCCGTGGCCCGGCCAAGGCGGTGACCCTGGTCATGGCCAACGATGGGCGCCTGCGCAATGGCATACCGACGCGCACTGCGGCCGAAGCCTGCATGCAATCCATGCCGTAACGCGAACGCATGCACGCCGTGCCAACGCTGTCGCACCCGGGCGCGTTGGTAGAATGGCGCCTCACCGCCCGCCACTGCCGGTCCCGTCCATGTCCGTATCGCTCACCGCCCATTACGTCGCCGAACTCGAAAACATCCGCGCCCAAGGCCTGTTCAAGTCCGAACGCATCATCACCAGCCCGCAGTCGGCCGAGATCGAACTGGAAGACGGCCGCAAGGTGCTGAATTTCTGCGCCAACAACTACCTGGGCCTGGCCGACCATCCGGACGTGATCGCGGCGGCGAAGGAAGCGCTGGATACGCATGGTTTCGGCATGGCCAGCGTGCGCTTCATCTGCGGCACGCAGGACCTGCACAAGCGGCTGGAGAAAACCATCTCCGACTTCTTCGGCACCGAGGACACCATCCTCTACGCCGCCTGCTTCGACGCCAACGGCGGCCTGTTCGAGCCTCTGTTGGGCGAGCACGACGCAATCATTTCCGATGCGCTGAACCACGCCTCGATCATCGATGGCGTGCGCCTATGCAAGGCGCAGCGCTTCCGCTACGCCAACTGCGACATGGCCGACCTGGAGAAGCAATTGCAGGCGGCCGATGCGGCCGGCTGCAAGACCAAGTTGATCACCACCGATGGCGTGTTCTCGATGGACGGCTTCATCGCCCCGCTCGACGAGATCGTCGCGCTGGCGAAGAAGTACGGCGCCCTTGTGCACATCGACGAATGCCATGCGACAGGCTTCCTCGGCAAGACCGGGCGCGGCTCAGCCGAAGTGAAGGGCGTGCTGGACCAGATCGATATCTTCACCGGCACCCTGGGCAAGGCGATGGGTGGCGCGCTGGGCGGCTTCACCACGGCGAAGAAGGAAGTGATCGAACTGCTTCGCCAGCGTTCGCGCCCTTATCTGTTTTCCAATTCCCTGCCGCCGCACGTGGTGGCTGCCGGCATCAAGGCCTTCGAGATGCTCGCCGCCGCCGGCGACTTGCGCGAAAGGCTGGCCGAAAACACCGCTTATTTCCGCGAGAAGATGACGGCCGCCGGCTTCGACGTGAAGCCTGGCGTGCATCCGATCAGTCCGGTGATGCTGTACGACGCGCCGTTGGCGCAGCGTTTCGCCGAGCGCCTGCTGGAGGAAGGCATTTATGCCATCGGTTTCTTCTTCCCGGTCGTGCCCAAGGGCCAGGCGCGCATCCGCACGCAGATGAGCGCCGCGCACACGCGCGAGCACCTGGAGCGCGCGATCGACGCATTCGTCCGCATCGGCCGCGAATTGGGTGTGCTGAAAAGCTGAGCGACCTAGATTGCGCCGAGCGCGGCGACCTCCGCCGCGCTCAGTTCGCGCCACTGCCCTTTCGACAGCTCGTCGAGCTCCAGCGCGCCGATGGCGACGCGCACCAATCGCAGCACCCGGATATCGAGCGCCGCGAGCAGGCGGCGTATCTGCCGGTTGCGGCCCTCGTCCAGGACGATTTCCAGCCAGGCGTTCTTTGCACCGGCACGCAGCAACACGGCCGACTTCGCCGACAATCGCTCTCCGTCGGCCTCGACCCCATCGACCAATCGCGCCAGCAAGACCGCGTCAGGAACCACGTCGACTTGCACGTGGTAGGCCTTGTCCGGGCCGGATAGCGGATCGGTGATGCGCGCAGCCCATTGCGGGTCGTTGCTGAAAAGCAGCAGGCCTTCGCTGGCCTTGTCGAGGCGGCCCACCGGCGCAATCCAGCCGATCTCCTCTCCGCCGTTCAGGCGTGCGCCGTCGAAACAGCGATATACCGTGTCGCGGCCCCGCTCATCGCGTGCCGTCGTCACCAGCCCGCGTGGTTTGTTTAGGGCCAGGTAGACGCGACGCGGGAGTATCGCGTCCAATTCACGACCGTCGACGGCGATACGCGCGGCACCGTCAATGACCGGAAACTCCGGATCCCTGACGACGCGACCGTCCACCCGGACGCGGCCCTCCGCGATCCATTTCGCCGCCTCGCTGCGCGAGCACACGCCGCGCTTGGAAAGCACCCGCGCCACGCCGTGGCGCGGGGCATCGCGCGCGCCGGCTTTGCGCGGCGAATGCATGTTGGAGCTTACTTTTTCTTTTTGCCGGGCGCCGGCGCTTCTACCGCGGGCGTAGCCACCGGCGCGACGGCGGCAGGTGCGGAGGTGTCGACGCGGCGGCCGACGCTGTAGCCGTTGGCCTTCAACCAAGCATCGAAGTCGTCGGCGGTCATGCGTTTGCCGCCCTGGGTCATGTTGAAGCGATACGGCGTGTTGTCGAAAGCCGTCTTCGGCTTGTACGCAGCCGGATCGTTCGGCCGGGCCACCCCCGGCGCCGGCAGCGACGCGGTGTTGTGGCAGCTTTCCACGCGCAGGCGCAATAGCACCTGATCGACCGATTGGCTTTCGTCGAATCCCTGCGCAAGCACGCCGCGCGGCGCGCCCAACTGGCTGGCGACGCTGGTGAACTCGCCCGCGACCGGCGCCAACACCGTCGGTTTCGCCGACAACGATGGCGTCGCCGAGATATCGGCGCAATTTACCGCCGCATGCACGCCTGGGGAAACCAGCACACCCAGCAGCAGGAACGAATGGATCCGGGGCATCGCATCACTCCAGTTTCGATAGCGCCGCAGTCTAGGCAGCGGCGCACGGAAACACAACGCGCTGTTCATCGGCTTGCCATCGACCGCACAAAACATCGCGGGCGTTTACCCGCCTCCCCGGGCAATGGATCCGAACAACGGCCAGCAGGGATCAGGGATTGGAAAAAACGAAGCCCGGCATGAGCCGGGCTTCGGATGTTGCTGCGAACTTGCGTCCGATCAGTTCTGGACGTTCAGCTCGGTACGACGGTTCTTCTCGCTCTTGCACGCCGGGAACTTCTGGCCCAGGTCTTCCAGCGGACGGCTCTCGCCGTAGCCGGTCGGACCCGCCAAGCGGCCGGCGTCGATGCCGTTGCTGGTCAGGTAGTCGTACACGGCCTTGGCGCGACGCTCGGACAGACCCTGGTTGTAGGTGTCCTTGCCGCACTGGTCGGTATGACCGGCCACTTCGACGCGGATGTCCGGGTAGCGCTTCAGGATTTCGACCGCTTCGTTCAGGATGGCCACGGCGTCAGGACGCAGGGTCGCCTTGTCGAAGTTGAAGTTCACGCCATTCAGGTCGATGGTGACCGGAGCCGGAGCCGGAGCCGGTTCCGGAGCGGGGGCC
>DASRYD010000053.1:0-2115 GCA_035653955.1 Pseudoxanthomonas sp. | reverse complement strand
TGATTCCCGTCGCGCGCGCGATCTTCGACGAACGCATGCCGCGGGCGAACCAGCACGACGTGCTGCGCGAGGACGCGCACGTCGGCCGCGACGAGCTGATCGCGCCCTCCGCGGGCACGATCACCCGGGCCGGTTTCGAAGGCAACGTCGAAGTCTGCGTGCGCTACCTGGCCGCGTGGCTGGACGGCAATGGCTGCGTGCCGATCCACTGGCTGATGGAAGACGCCGCCACCGCCGAGATCTCACGCACGCAGCTGTGGCAGTGGCTACACAACGAAGGCATCCACCTGGCCGATGGCACCGCGATCAATTTCGAATTGCTCGACGCGACCCTGCGCAGCCTGCCGGCCAGGCTCGGCGATCGCGCAGCAATTCCCGGCGGCTCGAAGATCGACGAAGCCATCGGATTGCTCGATGAACTGAGCCGCAGCGACCGGCTGGCCGAATTCCTGACCCTGCCGGCCTACGAACGCATCGACTGATCCATCCGTTTCCCGCCGGAGCGGCGCAAGTCGCGATCCCGCCGCCGGAAAAGCAAAGCATCGCGGCTTAGGCCGCTCCCACGTCCAAACTCACATCCGGAGTCCGCCATGACCACCCCGCAGCAACAGATCGCCGCCCTGCAGAAGGACTGGGACAGCAACCCGCGCTGGAAAGGCCTGAAGCGCGACTACAGCGCCGCCGACGTCGTGCGCCTGCGCGGCAGCCTGCAGCCCGAATACACGCTCGCCCGCCGTGGCGCCGAAAAGCTGTGGTCGCTGGTCAACGGCACTTCGAAGAAGGGCTACGTCAACGCCTTCGGCGCGATCAGCGCCGGCCAGGCGATGCAGCAGGCCAAGGCCGGGCTGGAAGCGGTGTACCTGTCCGGCTGGCAGGTCGCCGCCGACGGCAACACCTCCGAAACCATGTACCCGGACCAGTCGCTGTACGCCTACGATTCGGTGCCGACCATGGTCCGCCGCATCAACAACACCTTTCAGCGCGCCGACGAAATCCAGTGGAAGGGCATCGTCGACGGCAAGATCGGGGCCGAGGACGCGGTCGATTTCTTCCTGCCGATCGTCGCCGACGGCGAGGCCGGCTTCGGCGGCGTGCTCAACGCCTACGAGCTGATGAAGAACATGATCGTCGCCGGCGCCGCGGCGGTGCACTTCGAAGACCAGCTGGCCGCGGTGAAGAAGTGCGGCCACATGGGCGGCAAGGTGCTGGTGCCGACGCAGGAGGCGATCCAGAAGCTGGTCGCCGCGCGCCTGGCCGCCGACGTGCTCGGCGTGCCGACCGTGATTCTGGCCCGCACCGACGCCGAGGCGGCGAACCTGCTGACCTCGGATTTCGATTCGAACGACCGGCCTTTCGTCAGCGGCCAGCGCACCGCCGAAGGCTTCTACCGCGTCAAGAACGGCCTGGAGCAGGCGATCAGCCGTGGCGTCGCCTACGCGCCGTACGCCGACCTGGTTTGGTGCGAAACCGGTACCCCGGACATCGGCTTCGCCCGCGAGTTCGCCCAGGCCGTGCAGCAAACGCATCCGGGCAAGTTGCTGGCCTACAACTGCTCGCCTTCGTTCAACTGGAAGAAGAACCTGGACGATGCGCAGATCGCCCGCTTCCAGGACGAACTGGCCGCGTTGGGCTACAAGTACCAGTTCATCACCCTGGCCGGTATCCACATCAACTGGTTCAACACCTTCAAGTTCGCCCACGACTACGCCCGCGGCGAAGGCATGCGCCATTACGTCGAGCAGGTGCAGGAGCCGGAGTTCAAGGCGCGCGAGCAGGGCTACACCTTCGTCTCGCACCAGCAGGAGGTCGGCGCCGGCTATTTCGACGACGTGACCACGGTGATCCAGGGCGGTGCATCCAGCGTCACCGCGTTGACCGGCTCGACCGAGGAAGAGCAGTTCCACGGCGAGAAGGTTGCGGCGTAGCGATCGTTTCGGCGGGACGGAAGGCGCCGGGGATCTCCCGGCGTTTTCCGTTTGCGAAACATCTCAGAGATCAACATCAATCCAGGATGACAATTCGGTAGTCAAGCCTCGCGCAGGCGCCGCATTGCGCCCCAGCCCCAGTTGGCCAGCAGGCACAGCGCAGCGGCCACGCTCCAGCCGGTCGCGTCGG
>DASRYD010000052.1:0-6270 GCA_035653955.1 Pseudoxanthomonas sp. | reverse complement strand
GGCCGCGTGGGCGGGCGCCTTCGCATCGCTGGCCTTGGCGATCGTTCGCCTAGGCGTTTGGGCCGGCGCGTTTTCGGCGCTGACCGCACTGATGCTGGCGCTGGTGCTGCTGCCCTACGCCGATGCCGCGCTCCAATTGCGCAAGCGGGAAACGCCATGAAGAACGCCGCGATGTGGCCGCGATGGCTGGCGGCGCTGCTGCTGGGCCTGCCGCTGACCATCGGCATCGTCGGCGTATGCGCGCTGGCGTGGCCGGGCCGTGCGGAGATCACCGCCCTGCCTTGGATGTTGCTGGCTTTCCCGGTGTGGATAACGGCGATGTCGCTGGCCTTCGCATTCAAAAGCGGATTGCGCGCATGGCTGTGGCTGGGCGGCGCGACCCTCGCGGGTGGCGGCCTGCTGTACGGCTTGAAGGCGCTGGGCTGGATCGGGGTGAACGCATGAAGGCCGCGACCCTGCGCAATTTCCTTGCGTTGCACACCTGGGTCGGCCTGTTCGCCGGCATGGCGTTGTTCATCGCGTTCTATGCCGGCGCGATCACCGTGTTCTCGCACGAGATCGGCGACTGGAACCGCAGCGGTGCCGACGCGCGGGCGGCGGAAGACCCCATCGGGCGTTCGCAGCAATTGCTGGACAGGCTGTTGAAGGAACACCCCGAAGCCGCCGAAAGCGTGTACCTGGTCCTGCCCGGCGAACACGGCCCGCAACCTTCGGCCTATTGGTACGAACTCGCCACCGACACCTCGCACCGCTTCGCCTTCGACGAAGACGAGGACAAGCCGCTGCGCGAAAGCCTGTTCGGCCAGAGCTTCGTCGAATTCGTCTACGACCTGCATTTCACCGCCGGCTTGCCCAAGCCGTTCGGCACCTATCTGTTCGGCGTGGTCTGCATCCTGTACGGGCTGGCCCTGGTCAGCGGCGTGGTGATCTACGCGCCGGGCTTCTTCAAGGAGCTGTTCGCGCTGCGCCTGGGCAAGAACCTCAAGCGCCTGTGGCAGGACGCGCACAACGCCATCGGCATCCTGTCGCTGCCCTTCCACGTGATCTTCGCCTGGAGCGGCGCGGTGCTGACGATCGGCCTGTTGCTGATGATCCCGTTCCAGTCGCTGGTCTACGACGGCAAGCTCTTGCAATTGGTCGAAACCGACTTCTACGGCGCACCGCAGGTGCCGGCCGCCCATGTTCCCGGACCGACCCTGCCGGTGCGCGAACTGCTCGAGCACGGCAAGCGGGCGATGCCGGAACTGCAGGTGGAAGGCGTGTCCCTGACCCACGTCGGAGACGCCAATGCGCAGGCGACGTTGTATGGCGTGGTCGAACAGCGACGGCTGAACCAGCTGGGCGCGGTCGTGATGAAGGCCGGAACCGGCGAAATCGTCAATGCCTTCGCGCCCAGGACCATGACCCCGGGCATGCTGATGCTGCGCGGCCTGCAGGCGCTGCATTACGGCAGTTTCGGCCGCGATGCGGTGAAGTGGCTGTATTTCGTGCTCGGCCTGGCCGGCGCTTTCCTGTTCTACAGCGGCAACCTGCTGTGGATCGAATCGCGACGCAAGCGCAGGCAACCGGAACAGCCGCGACGCACGCGGGTCATGGCGGCATTGACCCTGGGCATCTGCCTGGGTTGCGTCGCCGGCGTATCGGCGCTGTTCGTGTTCGGCGCCTTGTTCCCGCATGCCAAGGCCGGGCCGGCGTATTTCGCGGTGTTCTTCGCCTGCATGCTATGGGCAGGCCTGCGCCAGCCGGCACGGGCCGGACACGAACTGCTGTGGCTGTGCGCGCTGTTGACCGCCGCGATTCCGTGGGCCGGTTGGTGGGGCATGGGCGAACACCTGTTTGCGGCCTTCGCGCGCGGGCATTGGCATCGCTTCTGTATCGATGCCGTCGCGCTGGCCATGGCGCTGGCCTACGCCCGGATGGCGCAAGCGACGCTGCGGCGCGGACGACAAGGCGATCCGAATAGCGTATGGGCACTGCGCTAGTGCATTGCGTCCGCTTCGCGCGACTTACTCATCCTCGCTCCAGTCCACGCGCTTCGAGGTCTGGCCGATCCCGGGGTTGAAGCGGTTGCCCGGATCCAGCGAACGGTAGAACGCCGCCAGCGCCGGCTTGGCGCGATACAGGTGGCCGACGTTGTGCTCTGCCGGATATTCGGCGCCGCGCGCATCGAGCAATTCCCGCATGCGATGTTCCATCGCCAGCGGATCGCGGCCCTTCTTCACGATGTAGTCCTGGTGGAACACGTGGCAGAAGAAGTGTCCGTAGTAGAGTTTCGTCACGATGGCGTCGTCGATGTCGGCCGGCAGCGTTTCCACCCAGTCGCGGTCGTCGCGGCGCAAGGCGATGTCCAGCGCGACGATGTCCTCGACGCTCGAGCGATGCGTTTCGCGGTAACGCACCGCCGCGCTCGCCACCGCGAAACGGTGCAGGAAGGCCTTGCGGCCTTCGTCGGCATCGCACTCGATGAAGCCCGCCGCTTTGCCGGCGAAGAAGCGCTCCAGCAGCTCGCGCGTGGCACGGGCGTCCTCCATCGACACCTTCAACAGCAGGTGGTGTTCGTAGCGGTCGCGGTACTCGCGCAGGCGGCGCGGCAAATGCTCGGGCCATAGCGCCGACAACGCCTGCAACACATGATCGGCCACGCCGCGCAGGCCGATGCGCTCGCACCAGCCATCGATGCGGCTCTTCAGCGCGAACACCGCCGGCACCTTGTCGGTGCCGAATCGGTCGATCAGCAGGAATACGTCCTTGCCGTACTTCGCGCCTATGTCGAAGGCATCGCGATGGATGTATTCGCCCGAGATCGGCAGGCGACCGGGCGCGGTCAGCAGATCGCGACGCAGGCCGGTCAGGTCGCGAGGATCATTGCTGCCGATGTAGAAAACCGTCGCCGCTTCCTGCGGGAAGGTGTCCACGCGCACGGCGAACACCGCCAGGCGGCCCGCGCAACCCGAGGCTTCGTGCAGGCGCGACGGATCGGCGTTGTAACGCGCCGGCGTGGGCGCATCGACCTGGCGCACTTGTTCGGCATAGTCCGGATCGGACGCGGCTTGCGCAGGATCGCGGACGATGTCCTCATCGCGATAATCGCCGGCCTGCAGGCGCGACAGGATCCGCTCCGGGTCGTCGCCCAGGGCGATGCCCAGGTGGTTCACCAACCGCAGCCGGCCATCGGCATCGACCTGCGCATACAGCGCCAGCTCGGTGTAGGCCGGACCGCGCCGCACCAGCGCACCGCCGGAGTTGTTGCAGATGCCGCCCAGCACCGAAGCGCCGATGCACGAGGAACCGATCACCGAATGCGGTTCCCGACCCAGCGGGGCCAACGCCTTTTCCAGCGCATCGAGCGTGGCCCCGGGCAGGCAGATGGCTTGCCTGCCGCCATCGATCAATTGCACACCGGTGATACGCAATGTGTTGACCAGCACGATGTCGCGGTCGTAATCGTCGCCGTCCGGCGTGGAACCGCCGGTCAGCCCGGTGTTGGCCGCCTGCAGGATGACGATGCGTTCCGCATCCACCACCGCCTGCAGCACGCGCCACAGCTCCAGCAGCGTGCCGGGGCGCACCACCGCCAGTACCGGACCTCCGCCGAAGCGATACCCCTTGCGGAAGCGACGTGTGGCGCTCGCGCCGGCCAGCAGGTGCCGGCGCCCCACCACATCGCGCAACCGGGCCAGCAAGGCTTCGTGGGAAACGCCGGAACGGGCATCGGACACAACGGAAGCGATCACGGCACCCACCTGGTACAACCTCGCATACCGGCGGCGGCGCGCATCGATCCTGCGCACCGCCGCTCGATGGAGTCAGTTCGACTGACGGCAATCCCGCAGGGTCATGCCTTCGGTATCGATCTCGCTGACCGTGCCCGCCAATTTCACCCAATCGCCTTCCGACAAGGTGACGAAAAGTTTCGCCTGGTCCGGCGGCAGGACGCAGTTGATCGTGAAGTTGTTGCTGTTGTACGTCGAACTATCGCGGATACCGAGCAGGCCACGGGTCTGCGTCACCAGGTAGGCGATCTCCATCTGGCCGCTGTAATGGCCTTTCGTGATCGTGTATATCTGCCCGTCGATACGGTACTTGCGGCCCAGATATTTGGCGGCGATGGGCGCGAAGGCTTCCTTTCGCTCGCCTTCCGTCGCGAAATTGCTGCTGCCGACCATCAGGTTGCCGAGAGCGCCCTTGCTGTTGACGCCGGCCATCGTCTTGCGGATATCACGACCGATTTCCGCCGATAATTTGGGGGCCTCGGCGTCGATGATCTGCCCCGTGCCGGACTTGGCGCGCGCCGCGGAAGCGATGGCTTCGCCCTCCTTGCCGGCCTGCAGCCCGTTCAGCGCTCCGCAGAACTTGCCACGCACCTCGTCGGCTTTCATCTGTTGGCCACGGGCGAGTTTGACGCCCAGCGAAACCTCGCCCGCGGCATTCGCCTGGGCGTGGTAGACGATCGGCGTTTTGACGTCGCGCGTGCGGGTGAAGAACACCTCGCCATTGCCGCCAACGATGGACTCGTTGCCTATCGTGAAGCCTTCGTCGGCCGCGAACTTCTGCAATTGGCCCAGCGCGCTGCCGACGCTCAAGCCGGGCTTCTTGACCGTGCCCATGTACAACATGCCGTTGCGCGGATCGCCGACGGCCTGGAAATCGTCTTCGCAGGTACCCGCCTGGGCGGTCGCCGACAGGGCCAGCAGGCCCAGGAAACACCATGTCCTACCCTTCGCCATAAATTCCTCCTTGTCTTAAACGGAATACACTCGTTCCCAACGGCTGCGGTGCGGCAGCCGCGGCGCGCCGATCATACCGTCAACGCCCGGTAACCGAAGGCACTACCCGAGCCGGTCGCACCGTCCGGCCAAAACTTTAGCCGGCGTTCATCGGCATATCCCGACGGGAACGCCGCTACGGCCACGGCAACCGCCCTTACACTAGCAGGTCCCGACGGACCGGCACGGCCGGCCCCGCAACCGAGCATTCCCACCCGCATGGCGCGTATTCCCGACGCCTTCATCGACGACCTGCTGGCCCGGACGGACATCGTCGAGGTCATCGGTTCGCGCGTGCCGCTGAAGCGGCAGGGCAAGGAGTACGCGGCGCGCTGCCCGTTCCACGACGAACGCTCGGCCAGTTTCACCGTGTCGCCGACCAAGCAGTTCTACCACTGCTTCGGCTGCGGCGCGCACGGCACGGCGATCTCGTTCCTGATGAACTACGACCGCCTCGAATTCCTCGACGCGGTGGAGGAACTGGCCAAGCGCAACGGCATGGAAGTGCCTCGCGACACCCGCCAGCACAACCAGAACGACGACAGCCGCGATCTTTATGCGGCGATGGAGGCTTCGGCGAAGTATTTCCAGCGCCAGTTGGCGAACAGCGAAAAGGCGCGCGCCTACCTCGATGGACGCGGTGTCGACGAACGCACCCGAGAACTGTTCGGCATCGGCTACGCGCCGGAAGGCTATTCGGCGCTGAAGGATGCGCTGGGCACGGACCCGCGCCGGCTGACCTTGCTGGAGCGCGGCGGCATGTTCTCGAGGAACGATCGCGGCCATGTCTACGACAAGTTCCGCGACCGGGTGATGTTCCCGATCGCCGACCGGCGCGGGCGCACCATCGCCTTCGGCGGCCGCGTGCTGGAGAAGGACGACGGGCCGAAGTACCTGAATTCGCCGGAAACGCCGCTGTTCCACAAGGGCCGCGAGCTGTACGGCCTGTGGCAGGCGCGGCAGTCGAACCAGAAACTGGAACGACTGATCGTGGTCGAAGGCTACATGGACGTGGTCTCGCTGTTCCAGTTCGGCGTTACCGAAGCGGTGGCGACGCTGGGCACCGCGACCACGCCCGACCATGCGGAGCTGCTGTTCCGCAACGCGCCCGACGTGTATTTCTGCTTCGACGGCGACAACGCCGGGCGCAAGGCCGGCTGGCGCGCGCTGGAATCGGCGTTGCCGCGGATGAAGGACGGGCGCCAGGCGTTCTTCCTGTTCCTGCCCGACGGCGAGGATCCGGACACCATCGTGCGCAAGGAAGGCAGGGACGCATTCGACGCGCGCCTGCGCCAGGCCACGCCGCTGTCGCAATTCTTCTTCGACGAACTGTCGAAGGAAGTGAATCTGGCCACGCTCGACGGCAGGGCACGGCTGGCGGAGCGAGCGCGCCCGCTGCTGGCGCAGATCCCCGATGGCGCGTTCGGCGATCTGATGAAACAGGAACTGGCGCGGATCACCGGCGTCGGCGCGCAAGCGCCCGCGCCGGTCGGCGATCGGGAAC
>DASRYD010000051.1:0-8177 GCA_035653955.1 Pseudoxanthomonas sp. | reverse complement strand
CAGCGCAGCGCTGACATCGTGACCCGAGCGCAGGCCGCTCTTCAGCGCGCCGAGCTTGCGCTGGGCGAGGTATTCGGCCGGGCTGAGGCCGTAGCGTGCGGCGAACCTGCGCTGCAGATGCGATGCGCTGAGGCCGACCGCGGCGGCCAATTCGGCCAGGGTTGGTTCGCCGCCGTCGAGCAGTTCGCGCACGCGTTCGAGCTTGTCGGTTTTTGCGGTGGTCTTGTCCATGGCGGAAAGACTACGGGCGCCACGAGGCGCCCGCTATCCGATTCTTGCTCCCGCTTTCCTTCTCCCATCGGGAGAAGGTGCCCGAAGGGCGGATGAGGGCTGAACACCCCGCTTGCGGGGCAGTTTCCTCGAATCGGAACTCTCCCGCCCTCATCCGGCGCTTCGCGCCACCTTCTCCCGGTGGGAGAAGGGTAAAGCGATCAATCCGCCCAGCTGCGCGGACCGGTCGATTCCGGCAGCACCTGCGCCGACAGCTTGCGGTCCTGGCCGAGCACGTCGATCGCGTCGGCGAGGATCGAAGCCGATTCGCGCAGCAGCGGGTCGGGGCGCTTGTCGGCCAGCTTGTCGCGCGCGGCGTCCTTGACGATGTCGCGTTCGTTCGAGGCCAGGCCGTCGTCGCTCTCGTCGGCCAGCGGGTCGAGGTCCAGCCCCATCGCCTTGCGTTCGGCCTGGCGCTGCTTGCGCTTGGCTTCCTGTTTGTCGCGCTCGGCGCGGCGCACCGTCTCGCTCAGCGAGATGTACTTCTTCGCCGCCTCGGCGCGGAATTCGGCCACGTCCTGCGACCACCACTGGAACTCCTTGTCCCTGGCGATGCGCGCGGCGTGCAGCTTTTCCAACTGCGGCAGCAGCGGGGCGAAATTGCCGTACTGGGTGTGCGGCACGGCGGCGATGCGGGTCCACGGCAGCGCGTTGTCGTAGGTGCTTTCGCCGTATTCGCTGGCGTCGACGCTGGCCGGGAAGGCGATGTCCGGGACCACGCCCTTGAACTGGGTGCTGCCGCCGGCCACGCGGAAGAACTGTGCGATGGTCAGCTTGACCTGGCCGAAGCGCGCGGTTTCGTTGGCCGGCCAGCGGTCGAGGTCGACGATGTTCTGCACCGTGCCCTTGCCGAAGCTGGTTTCGCCGATGACCAGGCCGCGGCCGTAGTCCTGGATGGCGCCGGCGAAGATTTCCGAAGCCGAGGCCGAACCGCGGTTGATCAGCACCGCCAGCGGGCCGTCCCAGGCGACGCCGGCCTTGCGGTCGGCATTGACCGCCACGCGGCCGCCGGATTCGCGCACCTGCACCACCGGGCCCTTGTCGATGAACAGGCCGGTCAGGTCGACCGCCTCGTCGAGCGAACCGCCGCCGTTGTTGCGCAGGTCCAGCACCACGCCGTCGATGTTCTGGGTCTTGAACTGGGCCAGCAGGCGGGCCACGTCGCGGGTCGCCGAGTTGTAGTCGTCGGGATTGCGGCGGCGGCCTTCGAAGTCCTGGTAGAACGCCGGCAGCTTGATCACGCCGACGCGGCGCGCCGGCTGGCCGTTGGCTGCGGGCGCGGTGATGATTTCCGACTTCGCCGCCTGCTCCTCCAGCTTGATCTTCTGCCGGGTGATGACCACGCGCGCCGGCTTGGCGTCGACGCCCGCGCTGACCGGCAGGTAGTCGATGCGCACCTGGGTGTCCTTCTTGCCGCGGATCTGCTGGACCACGTCGTCGATGCGCCAGCCGATCACGTCGGTCATCGTGCCCGACTTGCCCTGGCCCACGGCGACGATGCGGTCGCCGACCTGCAGCTTGCCGGACAGCGCCGCCGGTCCGCCGGGCACGATCTCGCGGATCGCCACGTAATCGTCCTGGCGCTGTAGCACCGCGCCGATGCCTTCCAGCGACAGCGACATCTGCTGGTTGAAGGTGTCGGCGGTGCGCGGGGTGAAGTAGTCGGTATGCGGATCGATCGCGCCGGTGTAGCTGTTGAGGAAGCTCTGGAACACGTCCTCGCCCTTCAGCTCGTCGATGCTGCGCTTCATGTTGGCGTAGCGCTTGTCCAGCGTGGTGCGGATGTCGGCCGACTGCTTGCCGGCCAGCTTCAGCCGCAGCCAGTCGTTCTTCACCGACTTCTTCCAGATCGCGTCGAGTTCCTGCGCATTGGCCGCCCACGGCGCTTTCTCGCGGTCGTATTCCCAATGTTCGTCGGTGCCGAAATCGAAATCCTGCCTGAGCAGCGAACGCGCATAGGCGATGCGATCGTTCACGCGCTGGCGGTACACGGAGAAGATGTTCCAGGCCGGGGCCAGGTCGCCGCTGCGGATCGCATCGCCGAGCGAGGCCTTGTACGGCTCGAACCTGGCGATGTCGGCGGCGGTGAAGTACTGCTTGTTGCCGTCCAGCGCTTCGAGGTAGCGCTTGAACACGTCCTGCGACAGCGTCGCGTCCAGCGGCCGCGGCCGGTAGGCGTAGCGGCTGTCGGACAGCAGGCCGTAGACCATCTTCGACGTGGTGGTCTGGTCGACGGTGGGCGCGGCCGGAAGGTCGGAAGTCCGGCTCTTGTCGATCAGGCTCTTGTCGGTATCGGTTTTCTGTTCGGGCGCTTCCGTTTCCGGCACGGCGCTTTGCGCCAGCAATGCCAGCGGCACGGCCAGGGCGAGGGCGAACAGGGCGACGGAGGTCTTGATCTTCATGGGCGGGGGCTTGGCGTGCGGCCCGGCGACGGGCGGAGGTTCGGAAGGAGCATGCGGGGGTGTTGGACAGCCCGACAGTGCCGGAAGTTGCACGGCTTGTCGACCGCCCTGCCCCGCAGCCTAGCCGTGCGTTCTTCGGGAAATGTGAATGGATCGTTCGTCGCCAGCGACCATTCAGCCGCCGGAACCTGTGGGAGCGACCTTGGTCGCGAATGCTTTCCGGGACTACCGAAAAGCATCCGCGGCTGAAGCCGCTCCCATGGAGCCGCTTTCGCCCTGCTCAGGCGGTGACGCCGGCTTCCTTGGCCTGCTGGTCGGCGTGGTAGCTGGAACGCACCAGCGGGCCGGAGGCGACATGGCTGAAGCCCAGTTCCAGGCCGTAGGTTTCCAGTGCCTTGAATTCGTCCGGCGTCCAGTAGCGCAGCACCGGGTGGTGGTGCGCGCTGGGCTGCAGGTACTGGCCGATGGTGACCATGTCGACGTCGTGCGCGCGCAGGTCGCGCAGGGTGGCCTGCACCTGCTCCATGGTTTCGCCGAGGCCGAGCATGATCCCGGACTTGGTCGGCAACGTCGGATGCTGCTGCTTGAAGCGCTGCAGCAGGGTCAGCGACCACTGGTAGTCGGCGCCGGGACGCACGTTCGGATACAGGTCCGGCACCGTCTCGATGTTGTGGTTGAACACGTCCGGCGGGTTCTGCGCGAGGATTTCCAGCGCACGGTCCATGCGGCCCTTGCCGCGGAAGTCCGGCGTCAGCGTCTCGATGCGGGTGCCGGGCGAATGTTCGCGGATCGCGGCGATGCAATCGACGAAATGCTGGGCGCCGCCGTCGCGCAGGTCGTCGCGGTCCACCGAGGTGACCACCACGTACTTCAGGCCCATGTCGGCGACGGTGCGGGCGAGGTTGAGCGGTTCGGACGGGTCCGGCGGCTTCGGCCGGCCATGGGCGACGTCGCAGAACGAACAGCGGCGCGTGCACACCTCGCCGAGGATCATGAAGGTCGCGGTGCCGTGGCCGAAGCACTCGTGGATGTTCGGGCAGCTGGCTTCCTCGCACACGGTGACCAGGCGGTTCTCGCGCAGCTTGGCCTTCAGCCGCGCCACCGAATTGTCCGACGGAATGCGCACGCGGATCCAGGACGGCTTGCGCAGTACCGGCGCGTCGGCGAACTGCACCGGCGAACGCGCGATCTTGTCGCCGGCGACTTGCTTCACGCCCGCCTGCAACGGCGCCGGCGCGTCCGCGCCGACCACGGCCAGGGGGATGCTTCGGGAGGAGGGGCTGCTCATGGGGCCATTCTACGCCGTCCCGACCCGTCGCCCGATGGTCAACCCCTCCCCTGGCCTGCATGGACGCGCCCGAGGAACTCGCGGGTCAAGCCGATCACCTCGTCCAGGCAGGTTTCCAGCAACCAGTGCCCGCCGTCGAGCAGGTGCAGTTCGGCTGCGGGAAGGTCGCGCAGATAGGCGCGTGCGGCAGGTTCGGGCATGTAGCCGTCCTGCGGGCCCCAGACGATCAGGGTGGGCGGCGCGTGTTCGCGCAGGTAGGCCTGATAACGGGGAAACCACGCCAGGTTCTCCTTCAGCCCCGCGATGACATCGAGCGCGATCCGCTTGCGCTCCGGCGTCATCAGCGACCAATGCAGCTTCCAGAGATCGGGGGGAATCCGCTCCGCGAGATCGTCGCGCACGTCGTTCAGGAATTCGTCCCTGAATCCCTGCTCCGTGATCGCGGCGCCCAGCTTCGCCTTGCGTTCCGGCGTCGGATCGCCGAAATAAGCCTGCAGCGCCCGGTATTTCGGCCCCAGGACGTCCTCGTAGATGTCGCCGTTCTGGATGATCAGGGCCGCGATCCGCTGCGGGTGCCGCATCGCCAGGCGCAGGCCGATCTGGGAACCGAAATCGTGCAGGTAGATCGCGAAGCGATCGATTTCGAGGGCGTCGAGGAAGCGTTCGAGGAAAGCGCGGTAACCATCGAAATCGTGCGGAAAATCCGCGGGCGCCCGGGTGTAGCCGTTGCCGGGGAAATCCGGCGCCAGCAAGCGCCAGCGATCGGCGAGCGCGGGCATGAAATCCCTGAACTCGTACGACGAACATGGATAGCCGTGCGGCAACAGCAGCACCGGCGCATCGCGCGGCCCCGCGTCGCGATAAAAGCAATCGACGCCGGCGAGATCTATCCGACGATGCCTTGCCTGGGTACCCGCGTCCAACCGCGTCACCTTCGATCCGCATGCCTTGCGCCGCATGCGATCACGTGCGCCGTTATCGGTCCGTCAACAGCGATGTCGTCTGAACGGGATCGGATGCACGCCATTGCGGAGACATGCAAAATTGTTTCGCAAGCTCGCGCACCAGCACCGGTTTCACCGCGTCCAGCGACGCGGGACCGCCCAGGTCGGCCAGCGCCACCGCCTGCAGGCCGGCGTAGCCGCAGGGATTGATCCTCTGGAACGGCTCCAGGCTCATCGCGATGTTGAAGGCCAGGCCGTGGAAGGTGCGGCCATGGCGCACGCGGATGCCCAGCGCGCCGATCTTGGCGCCGTTGACGTACACGCCCGGCGCGCCTTCCTTGCGTTGCGCGTGGATGTTCCATTCGGCGCAGGTGTCGATGATCGATTGCTCGATCTTGCAGACGTATTCCTTCACTCCGACCTTCATCCGCGGCAGGTCGAACAGCGGGTAGGCGACGATCTGGCCGGGGCCGTGGTAGGTCACCTGCCCGCCGCGGTCGACATGCACCACCGGGATGTCGCCCGGGGCCAGCACATGCTCCGGCTTGCCGGCCTGGCCGAGGGTGAACACCGGGTCGTGTTCGACCAGCCAGATCTCGTCGGCGGTGGTTTCGTCGCGCGCGTCGGTGAAGCGCTGCATGGCCCGCCACACCGGTTCGTACGGCTGGCGGCCGAGATCGCGGACGACGGTGGTTACAGCGTCCACTTCACTTCCGGATGGCCGCGCAGCGCCTGGTGGGCGGCGTCGTACTGTTCGCGGCTTTCGGCGCGGAAGCCGATCCGCACCGACACGTATTTGCCGTTGCTGGAATGCTTCCAGCTGATGTTCTCCTCCAGCACTTCGACGCCGCTGGCGGCCAACAGGCGCGGCAGTTCCGTTTCCAGCCCGGCATCGGCCGTGCCCATTGCGCTGAGTTCGAAGGTGCCGGGGAACTGGAAGCCGTGCTCGGGGTTGTCGGATTTGATTTCCATGCCGCAATTATTGGGCCGGGACGCCGCAAACCCAAGCTGCAAACGGGCAAAGGGCCGCTCTCGCGACCCTTTGCCGACGTCCGTGGCGTAGCGGTTTATTTCGCCAGCTCGATGAAATTGCTGGAAATCCAGCCCTTGTTGCCGAGTTCGTCCTCGACCTCCCACATCGCGCCTTCCTTGACGCCGGTCGGATACAGCAACGCGCCGGGGTCGAGATCGCGCACCGCCTTGCCGCTGCCCTTGGCGTTGGCCAGCAGGCGCGCCGGCTTGGTCACCTGCATCGCCTGGCTGGCGTTGGCGGACGAAGCGTTGGCCGGCAGGCCGCCGAGCTGGCCGACCAGGTCGGAATAGGCCTGCAGGTACGCCAGGGTGATCACCTGGCCGATCTCGGTATTGGCGTAACCGCCAGCGCCTGCGCTGCCCCAGTGGCTGCCGGTGAACAGGCCGCCGCCGGCGCCCCAGCCGATGTCGGTCTTCTTCGCGCTGCCTTCGGCCATCGCCACCTGTTCGGACGAGCGCACGTCGGTCACGGTCAGCACCACGTCGGCGGTCTTCTTCTTGAAGTTCAGGCCGCCGACGACCGCGCCGACATTGCCGCCGACCAGGCCGCCGAGCAGGCCGCCGATGGCGTTGCCGCCGGAGTTGCTGTTCTGCGAGATCAGGTCCGGGACCAGCACGTAGTCGGCCGCCTTGATCTGGCCCTTGCCGATGTTGGAACGATTGCGCAGCTGACCGCCGGAGGCCAGATCGCGTTCGCGCATCGCTGCGTCCATGCCGGCGCCGCGGTCGACCAGGGTGAAGCAGCGCGACTTGTTGACGAACACCTTGATCAGTTTCGACGGCGCCGGCAGTTGCTGGCCGGACCACCAGTTGGTGGCGTCTTCGGGTTCGATCACCGAGATCGTGCCCAGCGACTTGGCGCAGAGCGGGATCTCGGCTGTTTTCTGCTTGCGCAGATCCTGCGCGCTCTGCCCGGCCACGGCCTGGCCGGTCGCGGCCAGCAGAACGATGCCGATGGCCAGTGCCATCGGCGTGTTGAATTTGAAATCCATGCGAACTTTCCCCGTCAATGATTGGTTCCGTCCACGCCGTTTGCGGCGCTCCGGTTCACACGGATACGAAAAAGCCGGCGAAAGCCGGCCTTTTCCTGTCCCATCATCGCGGCCGGATCACTCCGACTCCCACCACATCCAGAACGCGTCCCACAGGCGGCGGAAGAAGCCGCCCTCTTCGACCGCGTTCTGCGCGACCAGCGGCGCCTGCGCGACGACCTTGCCGTCCAGGGCGACCTTGACCATGCCGATCTTCTGGCCCTTGGCGATCGGCGCGACCAGCTGCTTGGGCACGTCCATGCTCGGCTTGAGCTGGTCGTAGCGGCCGCGCGGCACGCTGACCAGCATCGACTCGGCCACGCCCAGCTGCACCTGCTTGCTGGTGCCCTTCCACACGCGATGGGTGGCGACGGCCTTCTCCGGGCCGTACAGGCGGTGGGTTTCGTAGAAGCGGAAGCCCCAGTTGAGCAGGGCCAGGTTGTCGTCGGCGCGCTGCTTTTCCGAAGTGGAGCCCATCACCACCGCGATCAGGCGCTGGTCGCCGCGCTGGGCCGAACTCATCAGGCAGTAGCCGGCGCCGGAATGGTGGCCGGTCTTGATGCCGTCGACGCTGCCGTCGCGCCACAGCAGCAGGTTGCGGTTCGGCTGCGGGTTCATCGCGCCGACCTTGAATTCCTTGATCTTGTTGTACGCGTAGGTTTCCGGATAGTCGTGGATCAGCGCGCGGCCGAGCAGGGCCAGGTCGTGCGCGCTGGAGTAGTGTTCCGGCGCGGCCAGGCCGTGCGCGTTGACGAAGTGCGAGTTCTTCATGCCGATCTTCGCGGCATAGTTGTTCATCAGCGCGGCGAAGGCTTCCTCGCTGCCGGCGACGTGTTCGGCCAGGGCGATCGCGGCGTCGTTGCCCGACTGCACGGCCATGCCCTTTTCCATGTCCATGATCGGCGCGGTCTTGTTCAACTCGAAGCCGCTGTAGCTGCCGTCGGTGCCGGCGCCGCCTTCGCGCCAAGCGCGCTCGCTCATCATCACCTGGTCGGTGGGACGGACCTTGCCGTTCTTCATCTCCGCGGCGACGACGTACGAGGTCATCACCTTGGTGATGCTGGCCGGCTCGAGGCGCTGGTCGTAGTTCTCGCCGGCGAGGACCTGGCCGCTGGCGTAGTCCATGACCAACCACGCGGTACCGACCGGCTTGGGCGCCGGCGGAATGGCGACGGAAGCGGCCGCCGGCGCGGGTTGCGGGGCGGGCGTC
>DASRYD010000050.1:0-4774 GCA_035653955.1 Pseudoxanthomonas sp. | reverse complement strand
CGCGGATTTCGAAGCCGAAGGGCCGGGCGACCGGCCCTTCGGCTTTTTCGGGCGGTCGCGCATTCACGCCGGTGAATAATGGCGGCTTGACCCATGCTTGACCGGCTCGCAACCGGGTCTTGGCGAAAGTGGTGCGGCGGTGCCCCGCCGCGAAGACTTTCGAGAGGACGTGCCATGAACAAAGACATCATTGCCGGCAACTGGAAAAAGATCCAGGGCAAGATCCAGGCCCAGTGGGGCGACCTGACCGACGACGATTTCAAGGTCGCCGCGGGCAACGCGGAATACCTGACGGGGCGGCTGCAAGCCCGTTATGGCTGGGATCGGGATCGCGCGGAGAAGGAAGTGCGCGACTTCGAGCGCAGCCTGGACATGAACAAGCATTGATCCGGCAACACGCCGGGCAACGACGACGGGCCCGACGGTCCGTCGTCTTTTCGTACTAGACGCTCAGCGCCGACCCGGCGGGTCGGCGACGAATCCGTTGGGGAATGCGCGGGGCGCGTCTTCGCGTGCGCGCCAATACGGGCGCGGAAGAATGCCCAGCGCAGCTAGTCGGCGTTCTTCGTCGTAGCGCACCTGGGTGACCTGGGCGGGCGTACGCCCGGCGCGTTCGAAATCCGTCTCCCCGACCGGCGACCACTCGCGTTCGCCGTGGCCGGTACCGATGCTTTGCCGGGATGCGTCGGCCGCGCGCGATTCGGCGACCGCCGGCGCTGCCGCTTTTTCTTCGGCGCGCGAATAGCCGTTGTCGCGATCGATTGGCGACGGCGATGCATACGGGACGTAGCGCGGGCGCGCTTCCTCGAACACGGCGATGCCGATGACGCCGACGTTGCGCGGCCGGCCGGTACGTGCGGCATAGCTGTCGTCCAGGTCGGTGAACACGAACTGGGCCACGTCGTCCAGCGATTTGCGCCAGCCGTTGATCTCGGTGGTTTCCCATGGATCGAGCACGTAGCCGCCCTGCGCCACGCCGGCGGTCTGGCCGCTCACCGCGTTGACGCCGTCCACCGACAGCACCACCAGTACGCGGCGTCCGATGGTGTTGGTCAGGCGCACGGCGTAGCGGTGACCGGGCGTGCCGGCGATCCAGGCATCGCCGCGATGGCGGTATTGGGGCAGCCAGTCGCCGCTGTCGCGGTCGACGACGGTCATTTCGACCAATGGCCGTGCGGATGATGGCGAGCAGGCGGAGGCCACGAGCAGGGCGGCGAAGGCCAGGAGCAGTTTGCGGAACATGGGCGTTCTCCGGTTGGGTCGTCTGGAGAACGCGAGTCGGCACGGAATGGGGTTGCGCTTGTTTGAATGCCAGGGAAATGATCCAAACCGGAACGTCAAAAGGAGTGTCGTCATTCCCGCTTTCGCGGGAATGACTAGAAATATGAGCGAGCACGGTATCGTGTCCGGATGCCGATTCTCGATTCCTTGCGCCAATGGGCGCGCCGCGTCCGCGACGACGCGCTGGCGTTGTGGTTCGCCACGCGCCATCCGGCCACGCCATGGTGGCTGAAGGCACTGTGCGCCGGCGTGGTCGCGTACGCGCTGAGTCCGATCGACCTGATTCCCGACTTCATCCCCGTGCTGGGCTACGTGGACGATGTCTTGTTGCTGCCCGGGCTGATCTGGCTTGCCGTCCGCTGGTTGCCGCCAGCGGTGCTGGTCGAATGCCGTGCGCAGGCACGGGACTGGCTGCGACAGCGGCGCGAACGCCCGCGCAGCCGGCTCGGCGCGGTGTTGATCGTGGCGTTCTGGACGGTCGCGCTGGGTCTGGCGGTGGCGTGGTGGCTGCACGGGCGCGGCTGAGGGCAGGGAGGGCGAGCGGTTACACTTGCCCGGTTCCGTTTCCGCAACGATCCGCATCGCATGGCCACCCCCGCTGTCACCCGCGTCCTCACCGGCATCACCACATCCGGCACCCCGCATCTGGGCAACTACGTCGGCGCCGTGCGTCCGGCCGTGGCCGCCAGCCGCCATCCGGGCACCGAAAGCTTCTATTTCCTCGCCGACCTGCACAGCCTGATCAAGGCGCAGGATCCGGCCAGGACCCAGCGTTCGACGCTGGAAATCGCCGCGACCTGGCTGGCCTGCGGACTGGATCCGGCCAAGGTGTGGTTCTACCGGCAGAGCGACGTCCCCGAGACCACCGAGCTGACCTGGTTGCTCACCTGCATCGCCGGCAAGGGCATCCTCAACCGTGCCCATGCCTACAAGGCCGCGGTGGACAAGAACCGCGCCGACGGCGAGGACGACGATGCCGGCATCACCGCCGGACTGTTCATGTACCCGGTGCTGATGGCCGCGGACATCCTGATCTTCAACGCCAACCGGGTGCCGGTCGGCCGCGACCAGATCCAGCACATCGAAATGGCGCGCGACTTCGCCCAGCGTTTCAACCACGTGTACGGCCGCGACTACTTCGTGTTGCCCGAGGCCGTCGTCGACGACAACGTCGCCACCTTGCCTGGCCTGGACGGCCGCAAGATGAGCAAGAGTTATGGCAACACCATTCCGCTGTTCGCGTCGCGCAATGAGATGAAGAAGCTGATTGCCGGCATCGTCACCGATTCGCGCGCGCCGGGCGAGGCGAAGGACACCGAAGGATCGGCGCTGTTCCAGCTCTACCAGGCCTTCGCCAGCGCCGACGAAACCGCGGCGATGCGCCAGGCCTACGCCGACGGCATCGGCTGGGGCGACGCCAAGCAGAAGCTGTTCGAGCGCATCGATGCGGAAATCGCGCCGCTGCGCGACAAGTACGAAACGCTGGTCGCGAAGCCAGCCGACATCGAAGCGGTACTGCGCGATGGCGGCGCGCGCCTGCGCGAGAAATACGCCAAACCCCTGCTGGCCGAATTGCGCGATGCGGTCGGCCTGCGCGACTTGTCGAAGCAAGCCGCTGGCGTCGGCGAGAAGGCCGCGAACAAGGCGGCATTGCCGCAGTTCAAGCAGTACCGCGACAGCGACGACCGCTTCTACTTCAAGCTGCTCGACGGCGAAGGCAAGCTGCTGGTGCAAAGCGCGGGCTTCGACCTGCCCAAGGACGCCGGCCGCGCGATCGGCGTGCTCAAGCAAGCGCGCACGGGCGACGAGTTGCAGACACCCGAAATACAGGAAGTGCTGGTACCGGTCGAGGACGTGCTGGCCGCGCTGGCCTCGATGCGCGAGGCCGCCTGATGCCGTATCTCGCCCTGATCCTGTTCCTGCCGTGGTTCCTGCTGCTCAGCGCATTGTTCTGGTTCTTCCCGCGCGAACCGCGCGGCGCGCGACGCAAGGTTTTCGACATGGCGACGCTGGCCGTGGCGCTGGCGCTTAGCTTCGCCGGCATGCGCCTAGGCTACGAACTGGGTATGGCCGATCTGGCCAGCGGGGCGATCTGGAAGCAGGTGCTGGCGACGCTGGTCGCGTATGGCGCCTTCCTGTTCGTGCTGACCGTCGCGGTACCGCTGCGCGGCTGGTGGTTGCGCGCGAAGCCGTAGGGTGGGCCTTGGCCCACCATCTTCATCATCCCAATCGCAACGACGCTGCGGGAAAGCGGCGGGGCGGGGCCCGCCCTACGGTCGAGCTCAATCCCAGGTGGTCGGCGGCGTGCCGCGCTCGGGATGCTTCATCCGCACCACGCAGAAACGTTGCCCGGTCGGCGCTTCCATCACCCACCAGCGTTTGACGAAGGCGATCTTCTTCGCGCCGAGTTTCTCCAGCCGCTCCGCTTCGGCATCGACGTCGTCGGCTTCGATGTCGAGGTGCACGCGCGACGGATGCGAGACCTTCTGCACTTCGATGTGCAAGCCGCCCGGCGTGTCGCCGAACATCTGGTATTCGGCGGTCTCGTCGCCGGCGTCGCGGTCGGCGATGCCGCAACCCAGCGCCTGCGACCAGAAATCGGCCGCGGCGTCGAGGTCGTCGGTGTTGCAGTCGATGATGAAGCCGGCGAGGCGGCTGCGATGGGTCATGGCGGGCTCCTGCAGGGGCGCCCCTTGGGGCGCGGCCGGGAGAATAGCGTTACGAGGACATGCCGCAAATACGAGGACGTCGGTCGCGCACTGAAGTGCGCTCCTACGCGGGCAGGGCGAGATCATCGAGCATCGCGCGCAGGAAGCGCGCGGCTTCGCCGCCCGTGCACGCGCGGTGGTCGAAGGTCAGCGACATCGGGATGACCTTGTGCGACTCGAAACCGCCGATCACCGGGGTCATCTGGTGGCGGGCGCGGCCGGAGGCGACGATGGCCACGCAAGGCGGCACCACCACCGGGGTGGCGTAGCGGCCGGCGAACATGCCGAAGTTCGACAGCGAGATGGTGTAGCCGGTCAGTTCCGAAGGCGGGATGCTGCGGTCCTCGACCTGCGAGCGCAGGCGGTTCACCGCTTCGCGCACGCCGCGTGCGTCGAGGATGTCGGCATTGCGCAGCGCCGGCACGAACAGGCCGTCGTCGGTATCCACGGCGATGCCGATGTCCACGTGCGGATGCAGGGTACGGACCAGCTTGTCGCCGTCGAACCACGCATTCAACGCCGGCACCGCCTGGCAACCGCGCACGATGGCCCGCACCAGGCGCCCGGTGACGTCGTTGCCGGCCTGCCAGGCGTGGATGTCGGCGTCGTCGCTGAGCGTGGTCGGCACGACCTTGCTGTGCGCATCGGCCATTACCCGTGCCATGTTGCGGCGCACGCCCTTGAGCTGTTCCGGCTGGCCGCTGGCTTGCACCGATGGCGGCTGCGTGCGCATCGGGCGTCCGGACTGCGAGAGAGTGCTGCGCGTTCCCGTGGGAGCGGCGGGA
>DASRYD010000049.1:0-2359 GCA_035653955.1 Pseudoxanthomonas sp. | reverse complement strand
GATGGCGGCCGGGTCTTCCAGGTCGGCTTCGGCCAGGCCGATGCTGTACCAGCCATCGCGCTGCATGGCATCGCCCTGCCCCGCGATCAGCGCGCAGCCGATGGAATGCTGGCTGCTGCGCTCGCGGCCGACGAAGCCGTGCGAGTTGGCGTACACCGCCAGGCTTTCGCCGCTGCCGACCGAGGCACCGTCGGAATTGGCGATGCGTGCATCGCTGTCGCGGCCGGCACGTTCGCAGGCCAGGGCCAGGTCGATGGCGCGGTCGGCGTCCAGTGCCCACGGGTGCCATTGGTCGAATTCGGGAAACGCGCCATTCGCTGGCAGAGTCGCCATCAAGGCCGCGTCGGCCAGACCGGCCGCGGCGTCGTCCTCGGTGTAGCGGGCGATGGCACAGGCCTGCTCGACCGTGGCTTCGAGGCTTTCCTCGCGCAGGTCGGCGGTGCTGGCGCTGCCCTTGCGCTGGCCGAAGTACACGGTGACGGCGATGCCGCGGTCGCGGGTGGACTCCACCGTCTCCACTTCGCCCATGCGCACGTTGACGTTCAGGCCGCGCTCCTCGCTGCAGCTGACCTCGGCCTGCGAGGCGCCGCGGCGCTTCGCCTCGGCCAGCAGGCGCCGGCTCAACTCGGACAGGTGGTCGAGCCGTTCCAGGCTGTCGTCGGAATCTGCGGGATGGGGGGTAACGATTGCGTTCAATGGCTTATCCTATTGTCATGCGCGGACGCGACCCGGAAACCGGCGAATTCTATAGCCCCAGCCGCACCCAGCAGCGCGAGGAAGCGCTGGAAGTGCGCAGCCTGGCCGAAAAACTGGTGGCGTTGCCGCCGGCGCAGTTGCTGCGCCTGCCGATTCCCGAGTGGCTGCTGCCGCACATCCACGAAACCCAGCGCATCACCTCGCACATCGCGCACAAGCGCCAGCTGCAATACCTGGCCAAACAGATGCGCCGCGAGGAAGACGATGTGCTGCAGGCCATCATGGATGCGCTGGACGAAGGCGGCGAAATGGCCCGCCGCGAAGCCGCGCAATTGCACCAGGCCGAACGCTGGCGCGAACGCCTGCTGGCCGAAGGCGACGCGGCGCTGGCCGAATTGCTGGGCGAATTCCCTTCCGCGGACCGGCAGAAACTGCGCCAGCTGGTGCGCAACGCGGTGGAAGAACGGGCGAAGAACAAGCCGCCGCGCGCGTTCCGCGAATTGTTCCGGGAAGTGAAGGCGTTGCTGCTGTCGGGCCAAGACGAGACATCCGACGGATCGGAAGAAGACGACGAAACCTGAAGTCGTCATCCCGGCGAAAGCCGGGATCCATTTTGATTTTGCTTTCATCGAGGCAAGCGCAAGCAACGGCAAAATGGATTCCAGTTTGCGCGGGAATGACGGGCAAAGGCCATTACGCCTTCGTCCCGCCCACCGTCAGCCCTTCGATCAGCAGCGACGGCTGGCCCACCCCGACCGGCACGCTTTGCCCGTCCTTGCCGCACACGCCGACGCCGGCGTCCAGGGCCAGGTCGTGGCCGACCATCTTCACCTTCTGCATCGTTTCCGGGCCGTTGCCGATCAGGGTGGCGCCCTTCACCGGCGCGGTGATCCTGCCGTCCTCGATCAGGTAGGCCTCGGTCGCCGAGAACACGTACTTGCCGCTGGTGATATCGACCTGGCCGCCGCCGAAGTTGACCGCGTACAGGCCCTTCTTCACCGAACGGATCATTTCGTCGGGGTCGTGCGTGCCGGCCAGCATGTAGGTGTTGGTCATGCGCGGCATCGGCAGGTGCGCGAACGATTCGCGGCGGCCGTTGCCGGTCGGCGCCATGCCCATCAGGCGCGCATTGAGCGTGTCCTGCATGTAGCCGACCAGCACGCCGTCTTCGATCAGCGTGGTGCAGTTCGTCGCCGTGCCTTCGTCGTCGATGTTCAAGGAGCCGCGCCGCCCCGGCAGGGTGCCGTCGTCGACGATGGTCACGCCGGGCGCGGCAACGCGCTGGCCGATGCGGCCCGCGTAGGTCGAGGTGCCCTTGCGGTTGAAGTCGCCTTCCAGCCCGTGGCCGACCGCTTCGTGCAACAGCACGCCGGGCCAGCCCGAACCGAGCACCACCGGCATCACCCCGGCGGGCGCGTCGATGGCGTCGAGGTTGACCAGAGCCTGGCGCAAGGCCTCGCGCGCCAACTCTTCCGGCTTGCCGTCGGCGAAAAGCTCGGCATACGAATAACGTCCGCCCATGCCGGCGTAACCGGATTCGCGACGGCCGTTCTGTTCGACGATCACCTGCACGTTCAGCCGCACCAGCGGGCGCACGTCGGCGGCGAGCACGCCATCGCTGCGCGCGACCAGCACGGTATCGAGGCCGCCCGACAGGCTGACC
>DASRYD010000048.1:0-1856 GCA_035653955.1 Pseudoxanthomonas sp. | reverse complement strand
CGGCGGCGGGATCGCGCATCGCGCCCTTGCTGCTGAAATTGCCGGAGACGTTGCCGTTCCAGCCGGCGACGAAGTAACCGGGGTCGAAACCGGCCAGCTTCGCGCCCACGTCCCAGCGCAGCGTCGGCGTCCAGCCGACGGTGCCGGTGGCGTCGAGCTTGCCGGTGGGCATGGTCGCCAGCAGTTTCTTCAACACGACCTGACGGTCGTCGCCGCGGCCGTCGAACTCCAGCTTCGCCCGCTGTCCGTCGCGCGCCAGCGTCGCCGCGCCGACCGCGGCCCAGTCCTTCAAATGGCCGGCGAAACCGAAATCGCCGCTGCCGACGATCCGCGTCTTCGGATCGTCGCCCCAGGCGAGCTTGCGCGCATTGATCGCGAACCTGAACTTCGGATTCTCCGCGTCGGCGAAATCGGCGGTGCCGCGCAGGCTGGCATAGCCGTCCAGCACGCGCAGCGCCAGCGGTTCGACGGTCAGCACCTTGTCGTCGCCGATGCGCATCCGCGAAGGTTCGATCACGGCGACGAACTTGTCCTGTTCGATGCGGCCCTGCAGCGTCGCCGCGCCGTTGATGCCGTCCGCGCGCAGGTCGAACGCCAGCGGCATCGATTCCTCGACGACGCCGAGCAGGGCCGGGTCGAGCGATTCGGTGCGGCCGCGGAAGTGCCATTCCGGATTCTTTTCGCCACGTACCGTCGCGGTGATCGTCACCGGCGCCGGCGCCTGGCCGGCGATGGCGAAATCCATCTTCGCGCGGTTGCCCCGTGCGACCAGACCCAATCGCGCCGGCGTGCGTCCGCTGGCGGCGGGGAACACGCCCGTCGCGACCAGCGAGGTGCGGTAGTTGCGATTGGGCCGATAGCTGCCGTCGATGCCGAAACGGCCGCGATCGCTGTCGATGCCGAGCTTGTCGGCGAGGAAATAGCCGTCGCCGACATCGAGGCCGCCCTGGGCGTGGCGCACGTCGACGATCTGCTTACCGGCCTGGCTGACCTTCATGCCGTCGATCTTCAGCGCGTCGGCCTGGATCGCCAGCGGCATTTCGATCTTCGGCAGCACGTCCGGCCACTTCGGCAGCTCGAACGGCTCGTCGCTCTTGGGCACGTCGAGCGTGGCGTTGCCCACTTCCAACGCGTCCAGGCGCAGGCGCTTGCCGAGCAGCGGGCGCAGATCGGGGTCGAGGTAGACGCGCTGCGCGGTGAAGTGGATCTTTTCGTAGCGGAAATCGACGCCGTGCAAGGTCAGCGGCCCCGCCAGCGGGCCTTCGATGCGTTGCCAGGTGAAGCTGGAACCGGCCGGCAGGCGCGCGACGATCTGCGCCAGCAACACGTCGCGGCCGGCGATGGTCTGCAGCAGCCAGTACAGCAGCACGCCGGCCAGGACCAACAGCACGCCGCTGCCGATCGCGCTGCGGATCGCCAGAGCGCGCATGCGCTTGCGCCGCTTCTCGCGCAGCTCGGCGATGCGCGCCTCGCGTTCCTCGGGCGTGAGATTGTCCGGCAGCCTCCGCCGCCACAACCTGCGGCCGAAGCGATCGCGGTCGGCGGGCAGGTTCACAGGTCGGCTCCGATGTTCAGATAGAGCTGCACCGACGAATCCGGATCGTTCAAGCCGCGGGCGACGTCCACGCGTACCGGTCCCACCGGCGAGCGCCAGCGCAGGCCGATGCCGACGCCGGTCTTGAAGTCGGGCGTGTCGTCGAAGGCGCTGCCGCTGTCGACGAACACCGCACCGCCCCACGGACTGTCGGGCAGGTAGTACTCGTACTCGACGCTGCCGGTCAGCACGTGCTTGGCGCCCAGGGCGAAGCGGTTGCTCAGGCGCGGGCCGACTTCGCGGTAGGCGTAACCGCGGATGC
>DASRYD010000047.1:0-4742 GCA_035653955.1 Pseudoxanthomonas sp. | reverse complement strand
CGGCCAACACGTCGTCGGCTCCGGCAGCACGGCGGGAGGCCTCGTCGCTGGGAAACTGCTCGGGCGCCACCAGCACCAGCCGGCCGAAGCCCATGGTCTTCAGCGCGCGCGCCGCAGCGCCGATATTGCCCGGGTGCTGGGTGCCGACCAGGACGAAACGGACCCGGCTGGCCGTGGAATCGAGAGGATTGGAGGAAAGACTCATGGGCGCGGATGTTAAACTGTCGGCGCCGGTCACCGCGCCGCGCTGCTCTTTTCCACGCCCGCCCCCCGCCTGATCCGAGGTCCGTTCGCATGCTCAATCCCGTCGTCACCGTCATGGTCAAGGCCGCGCGCACCGGGGGCAACGTGCTGTTGCGCGGCATGAACAAGCTCGACGCCCTGAACGTGGTGCAGAAGGAGCGCCTGGACTACGCCAGCGAGGTCGACGCCGACGCCGAGAAGGCGATCATCAAGGAACTGCGCCGCGCCTATCCCGACTACGGCGTGCTGGGCGAGGAAGGCGGCCTGCAGCCGGGCAAGGATCCGCGCCGGCATTGGGTCATCGATCCGCTTGACGGCACCAGCAACTACCTGCACGGCTTTCCGCATTTCTGCGTGTCGATCGCCCTGGTCGAGAACGGCGAACCGACCGACGCGGTGATCTTCGACCCGCTGCGCAACGAGCTGTTCACCGCCAGCCGCGGCGCCGGCGCCCAGCTCAACGAACGCAAGATCCGCGTGGCCGAACGCAAGGATCTGGCCGGCGTCACCGTGACCACCGGCTTCCCCCCGCGCGAACGCGCCCGTATCGGCGCGCATCTCGAATGCGTGCGCGAGCTGCTGGTCGTCGCCGAGGACGTGCGCCGCACCGGTTCCGCCGCGCTGGACCTGGCCTATGTCGCCTGCGGCCGCAGCGACGCCTATTTCGAAGCTGGAGTGAAGGCCTGGGACGTCGCCGCCGGCGTGCTGCTGGTGCGCGAGGCGGGTGGCAAGGTCTGCGATTTCCGCGGCGCGGCGACCGCGCGCATGGACGGCAAGGGTCCGGAAACCCGCCAACTGGTCGCCGGCAACCTCAAGGTCTGCGAAGCGCTGCAGAAACTGATCGCAACTTCGGGCTACGCCGCCGCGTTCAACTAAGGCGAGCGGCAAGCGGCCGGAAGAGCATCAGGACAAGGTCGGGAGCGACCTTTGTGGAAGCGGACCCTGTGGGAGCGAGCTTGCTCGCGAATGCTCCTGATCTTCTCCGACAGACAAAAAAGCATTCGCGGCCAAGGCCGCTCCCACGGCGTTTTCGTCACGCTTCACTGGGGCGGGCGATAACGGGCCACCGTTTCCTCGATGCCCTTGCTCAGCTCCATCACCTTCAGCGCGTACTCGGCCAGGCGACGATCCTCTTCGTCGCGCGGCTGCCAGCCCGGCACAGGCACCGGCTTGCCTTCGACTCCGTCCAGCGCGACGAACACGATCACGCAGTGCGTGCACAGGCGCTCGTCGCCCTGCATCGGGTCGCGCGCCCGTACGTCGATGGCGAAGTGCATGCTGGTGGTGCCTGTATGCACCAGGGTCGCGGTTACCGTGACCAGGTCGCTGATGCGTATCGGCGATACGAAGCGTATGCCGCCGACCGCCACGGTCACGCTGTAGTTGCCGCTCCAGCCGACCGCGGCGGCGTAGCCGGCCTGGTCGATCCACTTCATCACCACGCCGCCATGGACCTTGCCGCCGTAATTGACGTCGGCGGGTTCGGCCAGGAAACGGAAAGTCAGTTCGCGTTGTTCGCCGCTCATCGCCAGGCTCCGGAATCGCAGCGCGCAGTATGCCCGGAGCCGCGCTTGCGGTGATCACGGCTTCGCGAGATGCTGCGGCCGACCTTCGGGAGCGGGCGGCCATGTTGCGGACGATTCTGGGCATGATCGCGGGATTGCTGGCGGCGATGTCGCTGATGTTCGGCATCGAGGGCGTGGCGACGGCGTTGTTCCCCCCTCCGCCGGAATTGAACCTGCGCAATGAAGCCGACCTGGCGAAGCTGGTGGGCATGGCACCCTTCGGCATGAAGGCACTCGTGGTTTTCGGCTGGGCTGTGGCCAGTCTGGCCGGTGGCTGGATCGCGGCGAAGATCGCCCGTCATCCGTACGCCGCGGCGCTGGTCGTCGGCCTGTTGATCGTCGCCGGCTGCCTGATGAACGTGGCGATGATCCCGCATCCGTCGTGGATGACCATGCTGGGCGTGCTGTTGCCGATTCCGCTCGCGTTGCTCGGTGCCCGATTGACGGGCAAGCACAGGTAGGGCGGGTCTCGACCCGCCATCATCAGTCCTCGCGAGATTTCGGAAAGGCGGGTCGAGGCCCGCCCTGCCCGGCTTCAGACCCGGTAGAACATCCCGACCGAGTGGTCGGACTGGGCGAAGCCATACTTCGCGTACAGGCGCCTCGCCTCGCCATCGGCGAACAGCGACACGTGCGCCGTCGGCAACGCGTTCGCGCGCAACCATGCGTCCAGCGCGTCCATGATCCGCTTACCCAGGCCGTTTCCCTGCAATCCGGGAACCACCGCGATGTCGACCACGAAATGGAAGCAGCCGCCATCGCCGACGATGCGACCCATGCCCACCACTTCGTCGCCGCGCAACAGGCTGACGCCGTAAGTGGTGTTGGCCAGCCCGCGCAACGCCGCCTCGGGCGATTTCTCCGAAAGTCCGGTCAGCGCACGCAGGCGGCAATAGTCGGCCGCACCGGGGAAACGCTCGACCAGAGCGATGCCGGGCGTGCTCACGCCCGACCTTCATCCAGGCCCACGTCGCTGTTCGCCGTTTCGTACACCCGCTGGTCGAGCAGGCCGGTTTCCTTCGCCACCAGCACCGGCACCAGCATTTGCCCGGTGACATTGGTCATCGTGCGCATCATGTCCAGCACGCGGTCGATGGCGTACAGGTAACCGATGGTTTCCAGCGGCAGGCCGGCGGCGCTCAGCACCACCGTGGCCATGATCACCGCCGTACCCGGCACGCCGGCGGTACCGAAGCTGCCCAGCACCGAAGCCAGCGCGATGATCACGTACTGCGCCAACGACAGTTCGATGCCGGCGTACTGCGAAATGAACACAGCCGCCAGCGCAGGGTAGATCGCGCCGCAGCCGTCCATCTTGATCGTCGCACCCAGCGGCACCGCGAACGCAGCGTAGTCCTTGTCCACACCGAGGTTGTGGGTGGCGCTGCGCAACGACACCGGCAGCGCCGCGAAACTGCTCGAGGCGACGAAACCCACCTGCATGCCGGGTGCCGCGCCGCGGAAGAACTTCAGCGGGTTCAGCCCGTGCGCCAGCAGCAGGCCGCTGTACACCACGACGATGTGGAAGGCGCAAGCCACGTACAGCGCGACCACGAACATCAGCAGCGGCCGCAGTTGCTCGAAGCCGTAGCCACCGACCAGCGCGGCGATCAGGCCGAAGGTGCCCAGCGGGGTGAACTCCAGCACGAAGCGGGTCACCTGGATCATGATGTCGCTGGCTTCGCCGATCAGCTTGCGCGCGCCGGCGACGCGTTCGCCGAGCTTGACCATGGCGAAACCGACCAGTCCGGCGAAGAAGATCACCTGCAGCACCGTGCCATTGCGCGGCACCAGCACGGTCGTGCCGTCGGCGGCCTTGGCGCTGGCTGCGCCGGCGAGCGCCTGGAACGGATTCGATGGCACCAGGTTCAGCAGCATGTCGAGCACGCCGGGCACGTCCTTGGGCTTGTAGTCGGATGCGACCTGCAGCACGCCGACGCCGACGCCCGGCTTGACGATCCAGCCGACCGCCAAGCCCACGCCGACCGCCAGCACCGCGGTGATCGCGAACCAGACGAAGGTGCGCCCGGCCAACGCGGCGATCGATTTCTGTCCGCTCAGCGAAGCCACTGCGTTGATCACCGCGAAGAACACCAGCGGCACCGCGATCATCTTGATCAGGGTCACGTACAGGTCGCCCAGCGGCCCGAACCAGCGTTCCGCATCGGGGCCGAACGCCCAACCCGCCAACGCGCCCAGCACGAAGCCGGCGACGACGCGCTTCCAGAACGGGATCTTCAACCAGGCGTGCACCAGCTTCATCGGTCGTTCCAATGCGGGATCCGTCAACGATAACCGAGCCGTGCTCCGCACGCGACGGTACGGCTGGAATGCAGGCGTGTCATGGGCAGGACATTGCTCGGTTGGCATAATCGCCACGACTCTTCCGGAAATCCCCAATGCGCCTGAATGCCACCGCCGTGCTCGGCACCACTCTCTTCACCCTGCTGACCGCCTGCGCCAGCGCGCCAGGCACGCAGGCCGGCCCGGCGAAGGCCTACACGGTCGACGTGCCCGCCGTGCAGCACCCGCAGGGCGAGGATGCCGCATGGTGGTATCGCAATGGCGCGGCGCGCGCCGCTGCCAACGGCGCGATGAACGGCAAGGCGAAGAACGTGATCCTGTTCCTGGGGGACGGCATGAGCCTGACCACGGTCGCCGCCGCGCGCATCTTCGACGGCCAGCGCAAGGGCGGCCCGGGCGAGGACAACGAACTGTCGTGGGAGAAATTTCCCTACACCGCCCTCAGCAAGACCTACAACACCGATTCGCAGGTGCCCGATTCCGCCGGCACGATGAGCGCGATCACCACCGGCGTGAAGACCTTCATGGGCGCGATCGGCGTTTCCGCCGGCAAGCGCGGCGACTGCGCCGACAGCCTCGGCCGCCAGCGACTGAGCTGGCTGGAGCTGGCCGACAGCGCCGGCCTCGCCA
>DASRYD010000046.1:0-1801 GCA_035653955.1 Pseudoxanthomonas sp. | reverse complement strand
GGCATGGTCGCGCTGGCGGTGGACAACCTGGTCGCCGCGCTCGGCTTCGGCCCGGATGCCGGCAGGCCGCCTAACGTGGTGACGCAACGCTGAGTGCCGGTTTCAACGGCAACCGTTCCCCGCACGTCCCGCGCGCTTCCGCTATGCTTCGCACACGGCCGGCCCCGCGCCCGCGAACGCTTCCCCCACGCGAAACCCCACTGCAATGAGCAACCCGTCCCGCCGCTTCAAAGTCGCGGTCGTCGGCGCCACCGGCGCCGTCGGCGAAACCATGCTGGCCATCCTGGCCGAGCGCAAATTCCCGGTGTCCGAAGTCATCGCCCTGGCCAGCGAACGTTCCGCCGGCGGCGAAGTCGATTTCGGCGGGCAGAAAATTGATGTGCAGGATCTGGCCACGTTCGATCCGAAAGGCGTCGATATCGCCCTGTTCTCGGCTGGCGGCAGCGTATCCAAGGAATATGCGCCGAAGTTTGCCGCCGCCGGCGCGGTGGTGATCGACAATTCCTCGACCTTCCGCTACGACGACGACGTGCCGCTGGTGGTCAGCGAAGTGAATCCGGAAGCGGCGAAGAACCGCCCGCGCGGGATCATCGCCAACCCGAATTGCTCGACCATGCAGCTGATGGTCGCGCTGAAGCCGATCCACGACGCGGCCGGCATCGAGCGCATCAACGTCGCCACCTACCAGTCGGTTTCCGGCGCCGGTCGCTCCGGGCTCGAGGAGCTTGGCGTGCAGACCGGCCAGTTGCTCAACTTCCAGGACATCGAGCCGAAGAAGTTCCAGGCCCAGATCGCCTTCAACCTGATCCCGCACATCGACGACTTCCAGCCCAACGGCTACACCAAGGAAGAGATGAAGCTGGTCTGGGAAACCCGGAAGATCCTCGGCGACAGCAGCATCCAGGTGAACCCGACCGCGGTGCGCGTGCCGGTGTTCTACGGCCATTCCGAGGCCGTCAACGTCGAAACGAAGAAGAAGCTGTCGGCGGAAGACGCGCGCAGGCTGCTCGAAGTCGCGCCCGGCGTGGTCGTGGTCGACGAGCACAAGGCCGGCGGTTATCCGACTCCGGTGACGCACGCCTCGGGCACCGATCCGGTGTACGTCGGCCGCATCCGCGAGGATTTCTCGCATCCGCGCGGGTTGAACCTGTGGGTGGTGTCCGACAACATCCGCAAGGGCGCGGCCCTGAACGCGGTGCAGGTCGCCGAACTGGTCGCCGCCGAATAAACAGGCAGGGCGGGTCTTGACCCGCCTTGCGCGACTCGCGATGCGCCTTGGATGGCGGGCCAGGGCCCGCCCTGCGCGAATTTCGCGTCCGCATTGCAGTAAACGATCCGGAAAGTGCGCCAGCCCCTTGTTTCGGCTTATATTGGTTCGATGCACGAACGGGGCGCGCACTTGAATCGACGCAGGCTGCTGCCGACCATCCGCTGGCTGTCCGCCGCGGTGCTGCTGCTGGCCAGCGGTGCGGCGCTGGCGCTGGGCCTGGGCGAAATCCGGGTCAAGTCGAAGCCGGGCCAGCCGCTGGTCGCCGAGATTCCGGTGATCTCCAGCGATCCGGCCGAGATGGAGCAGTTGCAGGCGCGGCTGGCTTCGCCCGAGACCTTCGACCGCGTCGGCCTGCCGCGACCGCAGGGCCTGGTCGAGGAACTCGATTTCGCCGTCGCCGTGTCCGACGAGGGCCAGCCGGTGATTCGCGTCACCAGCGCGTCGCCGGTGGACCAGGCGGCGATCAATTTCCTGATCGAAGTCGACTGGGGCCAGGGGCGGTTGGTGCGCGAATACTCGGCGCTGGTCAAT
>DASRYD010000045.1:0-17585 GCA_035653955.1 Pseudoxanthomonas sp. | reverse complement strand
CGCCGGCATACATATCGAGGCGAAAGCAGCCGCTGGCTCCGCCGCAAGAGTCGCGCGGCCAGCATTGCCGCGCCTGCAACCCGCCAGCGGCGCCCAGCCCGCGGGCATGGTTCCGATGGGCATGTTTGCCCATGAGGGACGGCGATGGACCGTCCACGAAGACCTCGGTCGCATCGACGGCGATCTGCAACTGAGATGCGACCAGGGTGTTCTGGTCTTGGGCAAACGGACCGAAGCGGTATGGGGCAGCGAGTCGCCGCCGTACTTCGGCATGGCGCTGCGCGATGTCGCGATGGCCGAGGCCGATCTGCTGGCCGATCGCCTGCTGCGCGACGGCGATCCGAACGAAGCCGAAGTGCGCGACGCGGCGCCACCGCCGGCATCGCGCCTGGATGCCAAGGACTACAACGGCCGCCTGCCGTGGACGACCTTCGTCGGCACCGCGCAGGGCAACGACACCATGCAGGTGTTCCCGGACGGGCGCACGCGCACATATCGCGCCATCCAGTACTTTCCCGAACTGGCCAGGAACGAATGGGTCGCCCGGCGCGACGAAGGATTGCTGGGCGGATGGATGCCGGCCGTGCACAAGGCGATACCGGCGGGCGAGGGCCGGTGGTACGACATTCTGGTTTTTGCCGATGTCAACGCCGACGACAAGTTCGTGGTGCAGACCTGGCACCGGGCGATGCTGGTGGAAGGCGGCAAGGCCACCAAGGTGGTGTATGGCCACAGCTACCCGGAATTCCCCCCGGCAAGGCGCGGCGCCAGCGCGGAGCAGTTCTACGCCGGGCTGGTCGATTTCGCCGGCTACTGGGAAGAGAAGCTGGCCGATTTTCCCGCGTTGCGGTTGCCCGACCAGAGCTGGGCCGACATGGCGCGCTATGCGTTCGCGCGCGAACTGGTGGTACGTCCGGGCGGCGTCGAACCGAAGTATGGCGCGGTCGAACGCGATTACTACGGCAACGAATACGACGGTTTCCAGGACACGTTCACCAGCTCGCTGTACGCGAACCTGGAATGGGGTCGGTTCGACCAGGCCGCGACGGTGCTGGACAACTACTTCGCATCGTTCATGGATGCGGGCGGCATGGTGAACATGCGCGGCCCCGAAGTGGGCCAGTTCGGATTGACCCTGTCGCTTCTGGCGCGCTACCTGCGCTGCACCGGCGACGCCGCGTTGCTGCGCAAGCATCTGGGCAAGATCGAGGGAACCGCGCGCATTCTGACGGAGCTGCACGACGCCGGCCTGGCTTTGCCGAAGAACGACCGCGGATACGGCCTGCTGCATGGCTGGAACGAATCCGACGCGTGCCTGTATCCAGATCCTTCGCTGTGGTGGAAACCGTACTACGCCAATAGCGCAATGGCGATACGCGGCTGGGAGGATATCGCAGCCGTGTGGGCGACGCTGTCGCCGCAGGCCGCACTGCCGCAGCAGTGGCGGCGAAGGGCCGCGCAGTTGCGTGAACGCCTGCTGCAGAGCATCCGCGCCAACGTGCGCCGCGATTTGACGCCCGCCTACCTCGGACCGTTACCCGGCACCCGTGAGACCTTCCGCCAGGCGATGTCGCAAGAGGATCCCAGCAAGAGCGAGCAGCTGTGGTCGCACCGCGCCTACGCCGAGTTGCTGCAGGCCGATGTGCTGCCAGCGGACCTGGCCCACCTCGTGATCGACTGCCTGCGCGGGCACGGCGGCACCACGCTCGGTATCGTCTCCAATATCTGGAAACCTTCGCCGGAAGCGCGCGACATCCTCGGCTTCATCTCCTATGGCCATGCGCAGCAGCTGTTGCGGCTGGACAGGATCGAGGAATACCTGCTGTTCCTGTACGCGCATCGCTACCAGGCGCATACGCGCGGCAGTTGGACGGCGGGCGAAGTGGCCGGCATCACCGGTGGGATGCCGCTGTTCTGCATGCCGGCACAGATGACCGTGCCGCTGCTGTTGCGCTGGATGCTCGCCTTCGATCAGGGCGGCGAATTGTTCCTCGCGCGTGCGCTGCCGCGCGATTGGCTTGCTAGCGGAAAGCCGATCGCCGCCGAAGGCCTGCCAACGCCCTGGGGCCGCGTCGGCCTGGAATTGCAGTGCCGACCCGCCGAACAGCGCATCGATGGCGAGGTGCTGCTGCCGGCGCAGGGCTCCGCGCGCACGTGGCTGACGCTGCGAGTGCCGGCAGGAAACGCCTTGCGCAAGGTGACGGTCGACGATCGGGAAGCGAATGCGGATGGCCCGCATGGTGATCGCGTCGAGCTACGTGCCGCACCCGGATCGCGCGTACGTATACAAGCTTTCTATGGATGACCTATCCAAATCTATATCGATGCCGTGATCCATTGCGGATATCGGCATTCCGTCTCGTCAATTGCGTCTAGACGCCGCATGGCGGCGCTCCAGAAGATGACGGCATGAAGATGCTTTCGTGACGCAAGGTGGAAGCGTCCGGTTCTCGACGTAGCGAGTCGACAGGACGATCGCGGTCGCTACGAACTTCAATCGCCAGCCAGAAGAGCCAAGAGGATTCCCGATGCAACCCAGCCGCACCAATCGTCCCTCCGCCGTCGCGGCGTTTTCCGCGAAGACCACGTTGCGGCCATTGGCCCTGGCCATTTCCCTGGCGGTGGCGAGCATTCCGGCGCTGGCGCAGGAGACCGCAGCTGGCGCCGCCGGCGGCGACCAGGAAGCGACCACGCTCAACGCCGTCACCGTGACCGGTTCGCACATCCGTCGCGTCGATGCCGAAACCGCGAGCCCGGTGATCACGATCGATCGGCAGCAGATCGAGGACAGCGGCAAATCGACCATCGGTGACCTGTTGCAGGACCTGCCCGCCATGGCCGGCTTCATGCCCAACGTCGCGATGAACTCGGGCTTCAGCCACGGCCGGGCGCTGGTATCGCTGCGCAACCTCGGCCCGCAACGCACTTTGGTGCTGGTCAACGGCCATCGCATGGCCGGTCCGGCCAGCAGCGTCAGTGCGGCGCCCGGTGTCGACGTGAACGCACTGCCGGCGGCGATGGTGGAAAGGATCGACGTGCTGACCGACGGCGCGTCGTCCGTCTACGGCTCGGATGCGATCGCGGGCGTGGTCAACATCATCCTCAAGGACAAGTACGACGGTTTCGCGGTGACCGCCGACTATGGCGCGAGCAGCCATGGCGACGGCAATCGCCGCAGCGTGGGCGTGGAGTGGGGCAAGAGCTGGGATCGCGGAAGCCTGATCCTGGGCCTGACCCATAGTTCGATGAACGCGCTCTACGATGCCGATCGCAGCTACGCGCAAAAGCGCCTGCAGTACGTGAACGGCCGAGTCGCGGAAATGCGGGGCACCGGTACCACCGCGCGGCTTTCCGATGGCACCGTGTGGGCGCCGAACAGCGATATAGCGCCCGGAGCGGTCACGACGGACGACTTCCACGAATTCGTCGATGGCGTCGACGGCTACAACAGCTACTACGGGCAGTACCTGATCACGCCGGTCGAGCGGACGAATTTCGCCGCGCATGCGACCTTCGACTTCACGCCGAACGTGCAGGGCTATCTGGATGCGTTCTGGGCCAGCAGCAAGACCACGTCGCAATTGACCGCCTATGGCCTGTTCATCCCCAACGCCGCGCAGAACTACTACAACCCGTTCGGTGAGGATCTGGCCAGCTACAACATGCGTTCGATCGGCGCCAACACCCGCGTCTACAAGTCGGCGATGTACCAGACCAACATCGTCGGCGGATTGCGCGGCATGGTGCCGGACACGTCGTGGCAATGGGAGGCCAGCGCGGGCTACGCCAAGTACAAGGACACCCTCGTGCGCACGGGCTTCTCGGTGACTTCCGCGCTCAACAACGCCGTAGGCGCCTCCTTCATGGACGAGACCGGGACGCTCCGTTGCGGCACCCCCGGCAACGTCATCGCCAATTGCACGCCGATCAACGTGTTCAATCCCGAGGATCCGGCGACGATCGCCGCGATCCGCGCCACGCAGATGCCGGTGGACCTGCTGGACAACAGCACGATGAAATTCGCCGAGGCCAGCGTCAACGGCAATCTCTTCGCTCTGCCGGCGGGCGACGTGCAGGCCGCCTTCGGCCTGGTGTACCGCAAGAACGACTTCAGCCAGGGCACGACCAGCACGGTGGCGGCCGCGGACGAGTTCGGCAGTTGCGACTACAACGATGGTTGCATCCTGAACCAGGGCCGCGAAGAGTCGGTCAAGGAAGCCTATGCGGAATTCCTGATCCCGCTGCTCAAGGGCGCGCCGATGGCCGATACGCTGAACCTCAACATCGGCACCCGCTATTCGAGGTACAACGCCTGGGGCAGCACCACCAACAGCAAAGTCGCCATCGAATGGCGCCCCATCTCCAACCTGCTGGTGCGCGCGACGGCATCGCAAGTGTTCCGTGCGCCGGCCCTGGGCGATCTGTACGGCTCGCCCTACAACGGCATCATGGATCCGTCCGAGGATTACTACGACCCCTGCGCGGGTTACACGGGCGGCGGCAATCCCGCGGCGTGCGTGAACGTCCCCACCGATGGCAGCTTCGTCAATACCTCGCAGGTGACGGTCATCACCTCCGGTTCCGCGAACGTGGGCTTCGACATCCAGCCCGAGAAAGGCCGCTCCTACGATGTCGGCTTCGTCTACGACCCGGGTTGGGCCGAAGGCCTGTCGGTCAACATGGACTGGTGGAAGGTCGAACTCGAGGACATGATCAACGGCACCTGGTATGCCGAAGTGCTCGACAAGTGCTACGCCGGCGACAACGCCTTCTGCGGCTTGATCCAGCGCGATGCGAACGGCCAGCTCGTCACCATTTCGGTGCCCTACGCGATCAATACCGGCAAGGTCGACGTGCGCGGCATCGACCTGGGCATGCACTACAAGCTTGCGCAAACGCGTTACGGCGACTTCCGGCTGGGGCTGGACGCCACGTTCATGCAGCAGTACCGCATAGCCGGCGTCGACCACAACTACGTCGGCGAGTCGTCCAGCCAGGGCAACCTGCCGCGCTGGCGGGGCTCGGCCAACCTGAGCTGGGATCGCGGCCCATGGCACGCGTCGTGGAATTCCCGCTATATCGGCAACACCACCACCAGCAGCCCCTTCGAAGGATATTGCGACAACACCGCCGCCGACGGTTCCTGCGTGTATTTCGACGTGGGTTCGGTCGTTTATCACGACCTGTCGGTGGGCCGGAAGATCGAAAGCCTGCACCTGAATCTGTCCGGCGGCATCAACAACGTGTTCGACCGCAAGCCCCCGGTGTTCTACGGCTGGACCTCCAGCGCCGCGAATACCGATGCCAGTACCTACGACACGATGGGCCGCTACTTGTGGGTCAAGGCTCGCCTGGAGTTCTGATGGCGCCGGTGCCATCGGGCGCATACGCCGCTCGCGCCCTCGTGGTTTGCTGCGGGAACGGCCGGCGGTGCGACGCGCCGTTCTCGCGGACCGGGCAAATGCGTGCCTGCCGGGATGGAATTCCGCAAAGGTCGTGCTTGCTGCGAGGGCCGGGCTTGAAGCTTGTTCGGGATGGCGGGTATCAATCGCGATGATGCATATCGGCTCGAAGCGCAAACATGCGCTATCCGTTGCGCTCGGCATCCTTGCACTGCTTGTGTCGGCCCGGCCGGGGCCGGCGCAGGCGGAGCCGTCGGCGGGCGGCAACGCGCAAATCGGCTATCCCGTGTTCAAGGGCCTGGCCAGGCCGGTGCCGGATACGGGCGTGGCATTCGTGCCCGGTGGGCACCTGGCGAGAATATTCGCCGCGGACCGATCCAGAGGCGCCGGCAGCGCGCCAGGCAACGATTTCTGGATCGACCGCATGCTCGCGCGCGAAGGCAGCGCGGGCGGTTTCGGCGACGACAACAACTGGTTGTTCACGCGCGGGCGCGCGGCCTACCTGTATACGCACAAGCCGGAAGAGCCGGGCTTCGTCGGCGAGGCCGCCTACTGGCACAAGACCGGTCACGATGCGCTGTTCAGGCTGCAGGTCGAGCAGGATGGCAAGGCGTTGAAGCTCCGGGAACTGGCGGCGCAGCGCCGGCAGACGCCGAGCTATTTCAGCAGCGTTTACGAAGACGCCGCTGCGGGCGTCCGCCTGCAACTGACCAAGTTCATCACCCGAGAGAATGTGGCGGTGGCGAACGCCGTGCTGTCTTCGACGGACGGCAAGGCGCGCACGGTGACATTGAAGGCATGGTCGCCGATGGCCGCCCACGCCGACGGCGACGAGCTTACCGGCGCCTTCGCCGCGCGCAACGACATCACCACGGTGTTCCCGCGGCTGTCGGGCGATGGCTTCAAGGGCGATGGTGGGGCCATCGTCCGCAACGTGCGGGTGCCGGCAGGTGGCGTCGCGCCGGCCGTGAAGGTGCAGCTTGGCCTGGTCGCGCGTGAGATTCCGGAATCGCTGGCCGAATACCGCCATATCGTTGCGCAGACGCCACAGCAGGCGTATTCGCAGCACGTGACCGATTACAACCGCTGGTGGGTCGACAACATTCCGTGGCTGGATACGCCGGAAGACAGCATCGACAAGACGTTGTTCTATCGCTGGTGGCTGCTGCGCTTCAACTTTCTCGACGCCGACGTGCCGGGCAACGACTACCAGTTCCCCGTGGCCATCGAGGGCGTGCTCGGTTACAACAATGCCATCGTCCTGACCACATGCATGTTCATCGACGATCTGAAGTACCTGCGCGATCCGACATACGCCTACGGGTCGTGGATCGGCGCGGGCGAAGTCGCGGCCGGCGGCAAGTACGTGGACAACCCGGGTTCTCCGGAGAACTGGTCCAATTCCTACGCGCAGTACATCACGGCCGCGGCCTGGCGTTCGTACCAGGTGCATGGCGGTCCGGCGGTCATCGCGGCGAAGCTCGCGCGCTACGGTCGCGACGATGTTGATGGCCTGCTGAAAGCCTACGATCGCAATGGCAACGGACTGATCGAGTACGACTGGGCGGCGATGACCGGCAACGATGCCGACGCGGTGTCGTTCGACTGGGCCAAGCGCCATGGCATGGCGCGGATGGATCGCACCGAGAGCGCCTATGTCTATGCCAACGCGGTGGCCGCGGCGCAGGCGGCGCGTATTTCCGGCGATCCGGCGATGGCCGCGGAGCTGGAGGCGACCGCGAGCAGGATCCGCAGCTCGGTGCTGAAATGGTTGTGGCAGGACGAAACCGGCGTGCCGGATTCGATGGGTTTGCGCGGCAACCTGCTCAAGCATCGCCAGGCGGCAGGCCCCGGGTCGCTGGTGGACTGGAAGGAAACCAACAATTACTACCCGTTCAGCGTCGGACTGATGCCGAAGGCGGGCGACCCGGACTACGACCGCAAGTACGCGGAAGCGCTGCGGCTGTTCGCCGACGCCGGCCAATACCCCGTATTTCCGTTCTACACCGCCAACCAGGCCGACAAGCACGCCCGGGGCGATGAGGGAAGCAACAACTTTTCGGTGATCAATTCGACCGTCGCGTTCCGCCTGTTCGGCTCGGCGTTGCGCGATTATCCGAGCCCCTACCTGGACGCGCAGTCCTACCGCAAGCTGCTGTACTGGAACGCCTGGGCGCATTACGTCGGCGGCGACAACCGCTATCCCGACCAGAACGAATTCTGGGCCCAGGGCAGCGCCGACCGAGGCGGCAGCATCGGTTACCGTTCGTGGATCCACCACACGCAACTGGGTGCGACCAACTTCACCATGATCGAGGACGCGATGGGCCTGCGTCCGCGCAGCGATGCGAAGATCGAGCTGTATCCGATCGATGTCGGCTGGGACCACTTCGCCGCGGACAATCTCCGCTACCACGGCCACGATCTGTCGATCACCTGGGATCGCGACGGCAGCCACTATGGCGGAGCGGTTCCGCGCGGCTATTCGGTGTTCGTCGACGGCAAGCTGGCGTTCACCGTCGATCGTCTCGGGCACGTGGTCTACGATCCCGAGACCGGCGAAGTCGAAGCGGCAGCGGACGCCATCGGACCGGTGCCGGCACGGAGGGTCTCGGCACGGCCTGCCGCACTGGAAAAGTCGGAACAGGTGGCGATCGCAGCGGATGCGCGCCTTGCCGATGTCCTAGCCAAGGCGGGCATCGACATCGCACTGCCGCAAGCCGCCGGCCGCAACCTGGCGCAAGGCGCGAAGGCTTCGACAAGCTTCGCCGCGCCGGGCTTTGCGGCAGAAGCGGCGGTGGATGGCGGCACCGCCAACGAGCCGTTCTGGGGCAGCATCGGCTCGCCATCGCCACAGGACTGGGTCGAGCTGGACTTCGGCCAGCCCCGTCCCATCGACGACGTGCGCCTGTACTTTTATCGCAGTTCGTCGCCGGCGGGGGAACAGCACGGCTTCTTTTCCGGAACCCGCGCGGGTTACGCGCCGCCGTGGATGTATTCCTTGCAATACCTCGACGGAGCGCAATGGAAGACCATTCCAGGACAATCGCGCGACGAGCCGATCGCGCAAGGCAATCTGAATCGCGTGCGTTTTCCGGCAATCACCACCTCTCGCCTGCGCGTGCTGGTGACCCATGCCGGAACGATGCGTACCGGCATCAAGGAGATCCAGGTGCGAGCGACGGGCGCGAAAGTCCCGGCGGGCGCCGCGAACCTGGCTCCCAGTGTCGAGGCCTGGCAGCAAGATCGTTCCGGTCCCGCTGCCGCAATGCGCGTGGTCGGTCGCGTGGGCGACGATGCCTTGCCGCGAGGAACGCTGGCGCTGCGCTGGTCGATGGTTTCGGGTCCCGAGGGAGGCGAGGCGATCTTCGAGGATGCCATGGCGACGGACGGCGGCGTCCGCTTCACCCGGCCGGGCGACTATGTGCTGAGGCTGACCGCCGACGACGGTGCGTTGCAGGGCCATGCGGATGTCCGCGTGCGTGCGCCCGCTCCGCAATCGGGGCGCGAGGTCGAGATCCAGGGTGAAGCCGTCGCCAGCGCCGAATTCACCGCCTCGCATCACCGCGTGCAAGCCTTGAACGACGGAATCGTGCCGACGCCTGGCAACGAACTCTCAGCTGACCGGCGTTGGGGCAGCTGGGGACGGCAACAGCCCGCCACGGTTTGGCTGCAATACGAATGGCGGCAACCGGTGCGGATATCCGCCAGCGCACTGCATTTCTGGGACGACCAACCGGGCGGCGGTGTCGCGCAACCGGTTTCGTGGCGATTGCAGTATCGCCTCGGTTTCCGCTGGATCGACATCGCACCCAGCGACGGCTATTCGGTCGCAGAGAAGGGCGGAGCCAGCCTCGCGCGTTTCGCGCCGGTCACCACCGATGCATTGCGTGTAATCGTCGCGACTGCCGGCCACGATGGCGGGCATGCGGCGCTGGGCGTGGACGAGTGGCGGGTCTTCGCCGACATGCCGGTATCCGTGGCTGCGGTCGACGTGCGTACCGGCATCCGTCAGGCGCCAGGGCTGCCCCGGCAAGTCGAGGCGCGTTACGCCGATGGCGCCATCATGAAGCTCGGCGTGACCTGGCCGCAGATGGAGGCGTCGCGGCTGGCGGCGGACGGGCGCATCGAGGTGCATGGCCTGGCCGATGGCGGCCTGCCGGTGTCGGCGAGCGTCTGGGTGCGTGCGACCGAGCCCGGCCAGATCAACACCGTCGACGCGTTACCGCCGGTCAGGACGCTCGCGCGCCGCATGCCGACGTTGCCGGACCTGGCCACGGTCCAGTACAACGACGGTTCGCGCGAATCGCGCAGCATCGAATGGGATCCGATCGCGGCGACCCGCTATGCGCACACCGGTCGCTTCGTCGCCGCGGGCCATGTGTCGGGGCGGGGCAGCAGCGGACGATTGCCGGTCCAGGTCGAGGTGGTGGTCGAGGGCGAGGGCGAGTGAACGCGGCGCAAGGGACCATGCACCAGAAAGTCCATCGTCGGGAGAAAGCGGGCATGCTGTCGTTGCGCAACGAATTCCTGGTGCTGTGCGCCAGCCTCGCCTTTGTCATGCCGGTCGCCGACGCGCAGGCGCCGGCGCGAACCATCCATGCGCTTGGCAATCCGATCCTGTCCGACGGCGAGTACTACTCGGCCGATCCGGCGCCGCTGGTGGCCGATGAGCGGCTCTACATCCTGGCCGGCCGCGACGAGGCACCGGCAGACGTCAACGATTTCGTCATGAAGGAATGGCAGCTGCTGGAGACGGCGGATGTCGATCGCGGAACATGGACGCACCATCCTTCATTGTTGCGGCCCGAGCAGGTATTCGCCTGGGCGGCTCCGGGGCGTGCATACGCCAGCCAGATCGTGCGCGGACCGGACAAGCGTTACCACCTGTATGCGCCGGTGGAAGAGCGCGAGTCGACCGCCAAGGATCGGTTCGCCATCGGCGTGGCCGTCGCCGACAGCCCGCTCGGACCGTGGCGGGATGCGCACCCGCGGGGTCCGATCGTGTCGCAGTCGGTTCCCGAACCCAACCGCATCCAGAACATCGACCCGACCGTGCTGGTCGACGACGATGGCCGCGTCTACCTGTACTGGGGGACCTTCGGTCAATTGCGCGGCATCGAGCTGGAACGCGACATGGTCACGCCGAAAGGCAAGGCGCTGACCGTGTCGACGCTGGACGGTTTCTTCGAGGCGCCCTGGTTGTTCAAGCGCAACGGCGTTTATTACCTGGCCTACGCCGGCAACAAGGCGGGTCCGGATTCCGAATGCACGCCGGCGCTGTACCACGCGTGCATCGCTTACGGTACGTCGCCGTCGCCGTTGGGGCCCTGGACCTACCGTGGCGTGGTCCTCGGGCCGGTCTCCTCGACCACGTCGCATCCGGGAATCGTCGAGTTCAAGGGCCGGTGGTACCTCGTCTATCACACTGCCGATGCGAAAGGCGGTGGACACTTCCGTCGCAGCGTGGCCATCGATCCTCTCGAATGGGACGACAGCGTATCGCCCGCGCGTATGCGCCCGGTGACGCCGACGCGTCCGCCCGCGCCGCCACCGGCCGCCGCGCGCAACATCGCGCCGGCAGCTTCGGCATGGGCATCCAACAGTCCGGATGTTCCTGTGCAGTACTGGATCCGCGCCTTGAACGACGGCATCGTCAGGAAATCGCCGTTGCCGCCGGACATGTGGGGCAGTTGGACGCCGCACAATCCGCCACGGCAATGGATCCAGTACAGCTGGAATCGACCAGTCGCCATCGACGCGACGCGGATCGTGTTCTGGGCCGACCAGCCGGCCGGCGCCAACGTCGGCGTCGCGCCGCCCAAGGCCTGGCACCTCGAATATTTCGACAAGGGGTCGTGGCGGCCGGTGCGCGAGGCAAGCGCCTACGCCAACCGGCCCGGCCGCTTCGAGCAGACGACCTTCGCTCCCGTGACCACGCGTTGCGTGCGCGCGGTCTTCGATGCCTCGGGCGACGACAAGAGCCATGCCGCGGTCGCGGTGCAGGAATGGGAAGTGCTGGCGGTCGAACCGCAACGGCTGCCTGCGGCTTTGCCGGCATCGGCGGCGCATTGCGATGCGCGTTGAACACATTCGATTGCGCAAACGGAACTCGGGAAAATCGGCGGGCGCAGCTCCCCGGCTGAATCAGTTGCTTGCGCTTGCGGCGCTTGCCACGGGCTGCTGCGCATGGGCGGGGGAGACGACGGAGGCCTCCTCGCATGCCCTGGCGCATTCGTATGCCTCGTTCACCGTTGGTACGCCGCCTGCGGCGCTCGGTCTGGATCCGTTCTACGGCAAGCACGTCGATGCCGGCGGCATCCCGGTGGTGTCTTCGTCCCAGGTCTCGGACGACGCGTTGCTGATCGCTCGCGACATCGTCAACGCCATGCTGATCGACAGGCCGGACGTTCGTCGCGACATGGTCGGCCGCGGCGTGCGCGTGGGCGTGATGGCGATCGGAGAGGGCACGATGGATCTTCCCGAGCAGCGCGACTGGAAGAAGCCGGCCAGGGACGATCCACGCCTGACTTTCTGCGAACGCAGGAACTACGCACGCATCGCGGCGATGACCGATGCGCAGTACTGGAACGGCCGTGCGCGCGGCATGGGTGGCGATTACACCACGGTCGGCGAAGAGAACCTGCTGGGGGTACCCGGCACCCGTTACTTCGGCGAGAACATCCTCGTGCACGAGTTCTCGCACAACATCCTGTCCACCCTTGAAAGGATCGAGCCTGGTTTCTATCGCGAGGTCGAGGCCGCTTATGTGCAGGCGATGCGCAAGGGCCTGTGGGCCGATTCGTACGCGACCACGACCGTGCAGGAGTATTGGGCCGAAGGCACGCAATTCTGGTTCGATTCCAATATGGCTTACGCGAATGGCGCACTGACCATCGCCGACGATCAGGATCTCGCCCAATACGATCCGGTGCTTTATCGGCTGCTGGGCAAGGTTTATGGCACGTCGCATCGCATCCATGCGGATGTGTTCCACATGAGTCCGGCGCGATTGCAGGTGCATCCGGTCAGGCACGGCGATTGCTGATCAGGAGGCGTTTTCAATCAGTACCTATATATACAAATAAAAATATCGATATATGCATAAATAATAATTTTTGCATATATCAGCACCGAAGCCGACTGATTTCCGCAAGACGCTCGATAACCCTTGGGTGACGCTTGGCGCAAGACAGGTCCTTGACCTGCTTCGGGGGGTAGCGGTGTTGACCGCTGGTCGAATGCATCGCCGGGGAGGGACCCGCGCATGCGGCCCCTGGATTGTTCTCTTACCCCGTCACGAGGTCATCCATGAGCAGATCCAGCCAGGTTCACCCCCGGGGCGGCCGCACACGCCCCGCGCTGTTGTGCGCCGCCGTGCTTGCGGCCCTGTTGCCGATGCTGTCCGCCCAAGCGCAGAACGCGACCGGCGGCATAGGTGGCTCGGTCGCCGGCGTGGTGCCCGCCGATGCGCGCATCGTCATCCGCAATCTCGGCACAGGCGTATCGCTGGAAAGCCGGCCGAACGCCTCCGGTGCCTATGCCAGTGAAGGCCTGAACCCGGGCGAATACGAAGTGGTGCTGATGAGTGGCGATCGACGGCTTTCTTCCAGCCGCGTCAGGATCGAAGCCGGCAAGGTCGCCTCATTGGCGTTGTCCGCAGGCGGCGCGAACCCGAGCGACGCGGACGCGCAGGAAATGGACAAGGTCGTGGTCAAGGGCATTCGCGGCAGCCTGGAGTCGGCGCAGGAAAAGAAGCGCAATGCGAAGAACATCGTCGACGCGATCGTTTCCGAAGACGTCGGCAAGCTGCCCGACAACAATGTGCCGGAGGCGTTGTCGCGCGTGACCGGCGTGCAGCTCGACCGCATCCATGGCGAGGGCTCGGGCGTGTCCATCCGCGGGCTCACCGACATCCAGACGACGATCAACGGCAACAGTTCCAGCGTCGGCGAAGGGCGCGCGACCAATCTGGCCGACATTCCGGCCGAATTGCTGAAGTCGGTGGAAGTGCACAAGAACCGCACCGCCGATCAGGTGGAAGGCGGCATCGCCGGCACGGTCAACGTGGAATTGCGCCGTCCGCTGGACCTGCCCAAGGGCACGACCGTCGCCGGCAGCCTGCGCACGGTCTACAGCGACATCGGCAAGGACTGGAGCCCTTACGGAAGCGTGTTGTGGTCGAACCGGTTCGATACCGAGCATGGCGAGTTCGGCGTTCTGCTCAACGCTTCGTACACCGAGAACAATTACGAGGAAAATTACGTCGACAGCGAATCGCCCAGCCTGTTCTTCGCCGAAACGTACGACAACATGCCGGCGGAATTGCGCGATGTCGCCATTGCGCCGTATGCGGTGAACTATGGCGTTGAGAAAGGCTCGATCAAGCGCCCCTCGTTGAATGCCGTGCTGCAATGGAAGCCGTCCGAGAACCTGGATTTCCTGCTCGAAGGCTCGTATTTCGGCAGCAATGAAAAGCGCCAACGCGACCGCCTGCACCTGGTGGTCCGGGAATGGAACTACGACCTTTCCGACATCGAGTTGGCCCCGGACGGACGGACCGTCCAGTCGGTGACCGTGTCGCGTCCCGACGGCGTCAATGGCGGGCCCGAGTCCTATTTCGAAATGGTCGACTCCGACAACTACACCACCAATTTCGAAACCCATTGGCACAACGAGTCGTTCAAGGTCGACGGCGGCCTGCAATACAACTGGAGCAAGACCCAGTACTACGGCATCCTGCAGATCATGCGGCTGGCCGGTGCGACCAGCGCCAGCATCGACGTGAACTCTCCCAATGTGCCAGGCGGCGGGCCGTACATCGATTTCATCGGTGCGGACCTGGACGATTTGGGCAGCTACAGGCTGCTGCAACTGCACGACGAACTGACCCGCGCCAAGTCGAATGAACTGATCGGCCACCTGGACCTGACCTATACGCCTGCCGGCGATGGTTTCGTCCGCTCGGTGCAGACGGGCGTTCGTTTCACGGATCGGGATACCGAACGTTTCTATGGTTATCGGGACGCGATACCGATGCAGGGAGGGCAATCGCCTGCCCTGGTCGATTTTCCCACCGGAGGCCACATCCTGACCACCCAGCTAAATCTTGACGGAGCGGCCAACCTGCCCAGTTGGTACCACCTGTCAGGCGCGGACCTGTATTCGCAATGGGGCTCGGTGCTGTCGTATCTCGCCATCAACTACCCGGGACAATGGTGGTCTTCCGAATGGAGCAGCTACCGTCCCCAGGCGAATCGCGGCGGCAGCTACGACGACAATGAAAAGACGATGGCTGCGTATGCACAGATCAACTACGGCTTCGATATCGGCGTACCTGTCGATGGCACCGTCGGCGTGCGTGTGACCCGGACCGAAGGCATCAGCCATAGTGCAAACTACAGGCCGGACACGGTCAACTTCGGACCGGACATCATCCAGGAAGCCTCTGGCGGCGCGAGCTACACGAGCGTGCTGCCCAGCCTCAACAGCATCGTGCACTTCACGGACAAGCTGCAGTTGCGCCTGGCCTACACCGAGAACATGGAAAGGCCGCCATTCTACGAATTGCGTCCGTTCGCCTATTACGAAACCCGCGCCAATCCTCCCGTCGTGTATGCCGGCAATCCCGATCTGCGGCCGAACTACGAGCGCAGTTACGACATGTCGCTCGAGTACTATTTCGGCAGGGCCGGTTCCGCCAGCCTCGCAGCTTTCCTCAAGAAGCCCGACGGCTTCATGTATTACAGCGGCGAAGTCGAGTACGTGGATCAGCTGGGAACCGATGCGACTGTGTTCCAGTTGCGTAATGCGGGTCCGGGCGAGTTCCGAGGCTATGAGTTTTCGGTGCAGAGCTTTTTCGACTTCCTGCCCGGCAAGTGGAGCAACTTTGGCGCGAGCGCGAACTTCACCTATTTGGATCGTTACCAGATCAAATACCCGTTCAGCGAAGAAGAGGCGCAGATTCCAGGGATTTACGATGCTCCTGGTACATCCAAGTCGACGATGAACCTGGCGCTGTACTACGACACGCCGAAGTTCAGTGCGCGCCTGGCCTACAACCAGCGCTCAAAGCGCAAGGATTTCGTGTGGACCGAGCAGCCGGCCTATTCGCCCTACACCATGGAAACCTCGCGACTCGACGCGGCGATCAACTACACCCCGTACAAGTTCGTCACCTTCAGCCTGGAAGCCACCAACCTGCTGGGCGACAGGACCGAGCGTTACTTCGGCAATACCAAGTACTTGCCGCTGGGGCCGCGTTACGAAGCCAAGACCTACCAGTTCAGCGTGCGTATGCGCTGGGATTGAGGAAGCACACCTGAACCGATAAACGATTGAACCGCGCACGGACGCGGCCTCTCCCTCCCGCCGTTCCGGCCAAGCGGGGCCTTGAGGCAGCGTCCATTGTTCTTTCCGGTATTACCGAGCCATAGCCGAGGTGCGACACAGATGACGAAACCGAACGCCTGCCACCATTTCCCCGTCGATCCGTCGATCGAAAACGCCGCGCGCCGTCGCTTCATGCAATGGAGCGCGCTGGCCGTGGCCGCCGGCTTCCTGAAATTCCCGCTGGAGGCCGCCGCGTCGGAAGCGGGAAAGGTGACGGCCGTGCCGTTGCAGGCCGTTCGGCTGAAGCCCTCGCTGTTCCTGGATTCCCTGCTGGTCAACCAGCGCTACCTGTTCGAGCTGGAGCCGGACCGGTTGCTGCATACCTTCCTCAAGTACGCCGGACTGGAGCCCAAGGGCGCGATCTACGGCGGTTGGGAAGGAGACACCATCTCGGGGCATACCCTGGGCCACTACCTGAGCGCGCTGGCCAAGCTGCATGCGCAGACCGGCGATGCCGAAGCGAAAACGCGCATCGACTACATCGTCTCCGAACTGGCGCGCGCGCAGGCCCGCGACAGCGACGGCTACGTCGGCGGGTTCTCGCGCAAGAACGACAAGGGCGAAATCGAAGGCGGCAAGGTGGTGCTGGAGGAAGTACGCCGCGGCATAATCAAGGGCAGCGCCTTCAATCTCAACGGCAGCTGGTCGCCGCTGTATACCGAGCACAAGTTGTTCGCCGGCCTGCTCGATGCGCATGAGCTGGCGGGCAACCGGCACGCGCTGGAAGTCCTGGAGAAGGTAGCGGCGTATTTCGCCGGCGTGTTCGACGCGCTGGACCACGAGCAGATGCAGAAACTGCTGGACAGCGAGTTCGGCGGATTCAATGAGTCGTACATCGAGCTGGGCGCGCGCACGGGCAACCCGCGCTGGACCGCCATCGGCAAGCGTCTCCGCCACGAAAAGGTCGTCGATCCGGCCATTGCGGGCAAGGACGACCTGCCGCACCGCCACGCCAACACCCAGGTGCCGAAATTCATCGGCGAAGCCCGTCAGTTCGAAGTGGCGGGCGACGCGGACTCGGCGGCGGCGGCGCGCTTCTTCTGGGAAACGGTCACCACGCACTACAGCTACGTCGTCGGCGGCAATTCCGATCGCGAGTACTTCCAGTCCCCCGACACGATCTCGTCGTTCCTGACCGAGCAGACCTGCGAGCACTGCAACAGCTACAACATGCTCAAGCTGACCCGCCATCTTTACCAGTGGACGCCGCAAGCGCGTTATTTCGACTATTACGAGCGTACCCTGCACAACCACACGATGTCGGCCCACCATGCCGACACCGGCATGTTCGCCTACATGTTGCCGATGATCACGGGCGGAGAGCGCGGCTTCTCCGACAAGTTCGACTCGTTCTGGTGCTGCGTGGGCAGCGGAATGGAGGCGCACGCGCAATTCGGCGATTCCATCTATTGGCACGACGCGGAATCGCTTTACGTCAACCTGTACATTTCCTCGGCGCTGGACTGGAAGCAGCGCGGCCTGGCATTGCAGCTGGACAGCGGCGTGCCCGACAACGGCAAGGTCCGCTTGAAGATCGACCGCGCGGGCGGCAACGCCCCATCGCGGCTGATGCTGCGCGTCCCCGCCTGGAGCGAAGGGCGCTTCACCTTGCGCGTGAACGGCAAAGTCCAGAAGGCGAGGGCGGTGGACGGCTATCTGGCCCTGTCGCGCGCGTGGCAGGCGGGCGACGTCGTCGATGTCGAATTCGACGCGCCGTTGCGACTGGAGCACGCTGCGGGCGACGAAAACTGCATCGCCGTGATGCGCGGTCCGCTGGCCATGGCCGCCGAC
>DASRYD010000044.1:0-4971 GCA_035653955.1 Pseudoxanthomonas sp. | reverse complement strand
CGCGCGCTTTCGCGGCTTGGCGGTACCGGCGGATGAAGACTGGCGGCGGGTGGCCGGAGTCGGAGTGACTTCATTCATGCCATTATATTTAATTCAATGATTAATTAAATGCAAGCACACCCCGACGGGCGGCGGGAAACGCCCAAAAAATTCGGTTTCCGTGTGGCTGGCTGCGGTTCGCCTCTGGCCGCCACGGACCTGCCGCGCTAACCTGCCCGCCCGGCTTCCACCCCGCTCCGTGACCGATACCGATCCGCCGAAACTCTGGGTCTTCGTGCTGCATGCCGCGCCGCTGCCCGACAGCCCGGATTTCAGCGAATACGGCGGCGCGTTCGTCACCTGCTACCAGATGCCCGGCCTCGACGACGACCCGTTGCGCCACGCCAGCGAATTCATTCGCGCGGCCGGCTGGCAGGTCGTCGCCACCGAAACCCCTCCTGCCCTGCTGGCCTGCGAAGATGCGCCCGACGAAGCGCCGTTCGAGCAGGCCCTGATCGACGACGAGGCCTACGTGTTCCACCAATGGCGGGTGGAAGACAGCGCCGGCGAAACCAAACATTGAAACCGAAATGCCCGTAAACGACATGCCCGCTGAAAAACGCGAATTCTCCCTGGAACCCGAAAACACCGAACGCCTGGCCAACCTGGCCGGGCCGTTCGACGCGCACCTGCGCCAGATCGAACTGAAGCTGGGCGTGGAAATCGCCAATCGGGGCAACCTGTTCCGCGTCACCGGTCCGGACAAGGCCGTGGCCGCGACCGAGAAGCTGCTGCGCGCGTTGTACGAGGAAGCCGCCGGGGAAACCTTCGACAGCCAGGCGATCCACCTGCGGCTGAATTCGGCCAACATCGAACACGTCGCCGACGGCGGCTACCAGCCGCAGGAAGTGAACATCAAGGTCAAGCGCGGCACCGTGCGCGGGCGCGGCCCCAACCAGGCCAAGTACCTGCACGCCATCGCCACCCACGACATCAACTTCGGCATCGGTCCGGCCGGCACCGGCAAGACCTTCCTCGCCGTGGCCAGCGCGGTCGAAGCGCTGAACGAATCGCGCGTGCAGCGCCTGATCCTGGTGCGCCCGGCGGTGGAAGCCGGCGAGAAGCTCGGCTTCCTGCCCGGCGACCTGAGCCAGAAGGTCGACCCGTACCTGCGCCCGTTGTACGACGCGCTGTACGAAATGTTCGGCGTGGAAAAGGTGGTCAAGCTGCTGGAGAAGAACGTCATCGAGATCGCCCCGCTCGCCTACATGCGCGGGCGCACGCTGAACGACGCATTCGTGATCCTCGACGAGGCGCAGAACACCACCATCGAACAGATGAAGATGTTCCTGACCCGCATCGGCTACGGCAGTACCGCGGTGGTCACCGGCGACCTGACCCAGATCGACCTGCCGCGCAACGTGAAATCGGGCCTGAAGGACGCGCTGGAAGTGCTGCGCGACGTCGATGGCATCAGCTTCACCTTCTTCACCGCCCGCGACGTGGTGCGTCACCCGCTGGTGGCGAAGATCGTGCGGGCTTACGATGCGCGCGATGGGAAGGATGCGGAAACCGGATCGTCCCACGCGTAGGGCGGGTCTCGACCCGCCGCCACGCGCCACCGGCGGGTCGAGACCCGCCCTACCAGGCAAAGACCGTTGCCATGACCCAAGGCCCCGTCCGTCTCGAAGTCGCCGTCAACTACGCCCTGCCTCGCGCCGGGCTGCCCTCGGCGGTCAGTTTCCGCAAATGGGTAGCCGCCGCGCTGAAGGGCCGCATCCGCGAAGCCGACCTCGCCATCCGCATCGTCGATGCGAAGGAGGGCCGCGCGCTGAACCGCCATTACCGCGGCAAGGACTACGCCACCAACGTGCTCAGCTTTCCCGCCGACGTGGCCGAAGGCGTCAAGCTGCCCAAGGGCGTGAAGATGCCGCTGCTCGGCGACCTGGTGATCTGCGCCCCGGTGGTCGCGCGCGAAGCGAAGGAACAGAAGAAACCGCTGGCCGCGCACTACGCGCATCTGACCGTGCATGGTGCGCTGCATCTGCTCGGTTGGGACCATGAGGACGACAGGGAAGCCGAGGCGATGGAGCAACTGGAACGGGAGATCCTCGCCGAATTGGGCATCGCCGATCCGTATGCGGACGACGAATGACGCTCGTCGCGCCTCTCGCCTCCGTTTTTGCTGGTCATTTTCCGCGAAGACGGCAATGACGATTTCGATAACGAATCCGAAAACATGCAGCCACGTATCCTGCTCGCCTTCCTGTTGACCGCTGCGATGCAGACGGCGTACGCCGAAGACGCGCCCAGATCCGTCGATCTCCCCGCACTGATCGAATGCCGCGCCAGCCACGCCGACTTCGTCGCATTGGCCCCGCTGCTGGAAGACCCGCTGAAGGCGATCGCCGCCGGCTGGCAACCGCTGCCGCAGGCGAACATGTTCATGAGCGAATTCCGCCTGCTGCGCCCGGTGCGCGTATTCGGCCGCGAAGCCGACCGGATCGCTTTCACCGGCACCGGCGTCGTTGCCGTGTTCGACCTGGCGGACCCGCGCCCGCTGGCGAAGGAACTGGGCCTGGATACCGCCTACGACACGCCGGAGAAGTTCATGTCGGGCAAGGAAGTGCGCAGCGACGACGTCGCCCGGGCCGACGGACGCAAGATCATCGATTCGGCCGTGGTCAGCGTGTCGAACGTCGGTTCGCATCCCGGCAAGACCCTCGCCGGCTGCAGCTACAGCCAGGAATTGCTTGAGGAACCGGGGGCGCCCGCCGCGCCGGCCGGAGAAACCGCACCCGCACCGGCGCAGAAGACCGGCTGAGCGAAACCGTCGCCGCGTCCTGCTAGACTCCCCCCGTCGCCCGCCACCCGGGCGCTTCCTCGCACATGATGTCCGAAGACGACAGTAGTCTCTCCGCGCCCGAGGCGGAGAAACCCGAGAAACGACGCAGCTGGCTGGAACGCCTGAGTTCCGCATTCTCCGGCGAACCCTCATCGCGCGGCGACGTGGTCGCGCTGCTGCGCGACGCGCAAAGCGACGGCGTGATCGCCTCCGACACCCTGCGCATGATGGAAGGTGCGCTGGGCATCGCCGACCTCACCGTGGGCGACGTGATGATCCCCCGCGCACAGATGGTGTCGCTGGCGGTGAACGCGAAGTTCCTCGACCTGATGCACCAGGTGGTCGAATCCGGCCACTCGCGCTTCCCGGTGCATGGCGACGACAAGGATGAAATCCTCGGCGTGCTGCTGGCCAAGGACCTGTTGCGCGGCGTGGTCGCCGACAACGGCCCCGGCAGCATCCGCGAACTGCTGCGCCCGGCGGTGCTGATCCCCGAGTCGAAGAAACTCAACGTGCTGTTGAAGGAATTCCGCCTGTCGCGCAACCACATGGCGATCGTGGTGGACGAATACGGCGGCGTGGCCGGGCTGGTCACCATCGAGGACGTGCTGGAGCAGATCGTCGGCGAGATCGACGACGAACACGACGAAGCCGAGGACGATTCGGCGCTGATCGCCGCGCAGGCCGACGGCCAGTTCGTGGTCGATGCGCTGACGCCCATCGCCGATTTCAACGAACGTTTCGGCGCGGAATTCTCCGACGACGAATACGACACCGTCGGCGGCCTGGTCACCGCGGAAATCGGCCACCTGCCGGAAGCCGGCGAGGAACTGACCCTGGACCGCTTCACCTTCCGCGTCAGCAAGGCCGATGCGCGGCGGGTGCATGCGTTCCATGTCACGGTGTCGGCAGATAGCTGACGCCATGAAACGTCAATTCGGGACCTTCCTCACTCGTCTCCTGAGGGGGGCAACATTGACGCCCGCCGAGCACCAGATCGCTGAACGACTGGTAGAGGAATTGCCCAATCCCTTGCGCGATACGGTCCATTCTCAGTTCGACGCCTACAATCTCGTCATCAGAGAAGCGGATGGCCGCGCATTGAATTTCTATCGGCTCATACATGGGAAGCAACGACCGGATAGCGTGCCTTCCTTCGGGATGAATGGGATTGCAGCTCCGCTGATCAAGATGTCTTTTCTCGCATTGGATGATCCGAACCCCATCCATGCAACGCTTACCGCCGTCCATGGCCGTGCATTCTGCGTTTCGTTCAATCGTCGGCTGGATTCGTACAAGACCCGACTCGATCTCGATACCAGTCGCATAACGCGCTCATGGAAATCGAATATCCCGCATGCGGAACACGTATGACCCCCCTTCACCGCATTACTTTCGCCTGCGTTCTTTGGTTTTTCGCCACCCTCGCCTCCGCCGCCCCGCGCGTCGGCGTGATGACCATGGCGCCCGGCGAAATCTTCTTCGAGCGCTTCGGCCACAACGCCATCATCGTGCAGGACGACGCCACCGGCGCGGCCACCAGCTACAACTTCGGCTACTTCGATCCCGGCGAAGCGAATTTCGTCGGCAACTTCGCCAAGGGCGCAATGCAGTACTACCTGGTCGCCCTGCCGATCGAGGACGACCTGGCCCAGTACCGCGAATCCGGCCGCGGCGTGCGCCTGCAATGGCTCGATCTGCGCCCCGGACAGTCGCAGAAGCTCGCCGACGCGCTGGCGGTGCGCGCGCGGCCCGAGAACGCGCGCTACCACTACGACTACTTCGCCGCCAATTGCGCCACCGAAGTCCGCGACGCCATCGACGCCGCGCTCGGCGGCGCGCTGAAGCCGCAACTGCAAGGCCGTTCGCGCGGCAACACCTACCGCAGCGAAAGCGTGCGCCTGGCCTCGCCGGCGGCGTGGATGTGGCTGGGCTTCGACCTCGGCATCGGGCCCGCCGGCGACAAGCCGATGTCGCGCTGGGAAGAAGCCTTCGTGCCGATGCGCCTGGCCGACAGCCTGCGCGAAGCGAAGAACAGCGACGGACGCCCGCTGGTACGGGCCGAAACCGAACTGCTGCCGCACCGCATCGCGCCCGAGCCGCCGGAAAAACCGCGGCGCTGGTGGCCGTGGCTGGTCGCGGGCCTG
>DASRYD010000043.1:0-3851 GCA_035653955.1 Pseudoxanthomonas sp. | reverse complement strand
GTGCTGGTCGCGGCGCGGCTGACCGGCGTCACTCGCGTGTTCAAGCTGGGTGGGGCGCAGGCCGTGGCGGCGATGGCCTTCGGCAGCGGCAGTGTGCCGAAGGTGGACAAGATCTTCGGACCGGGCAACAGCTACGTCACCGAGGCCAAGCAGCAGGTCGCACAGGCCGGCGCCGCGGCCATCGACATGCCGGCGGGGCCGTCGGAAGTGCTGGTGATCGCCGATGCGGGCGCGAACGCCGCCTTCGTCGCCGCCGACTTGTTGTCGCAGGCCGAACACGGTCCGGACTCGCAGGTGCTGCTGCTGTCCGACGACGCGGCGCTGCTTGATGCGGTCGAAACCGAGATCGGAACGCAGCTCGACGCTTTGCCGCGCGCCAGCATCGCGCGCCAGGCCTTGTCGGCTTCGCGGCTGGTCCGTGTGGAGACGCTGGAGCAGGCCTTCGAGATCAGCAATGCCTATGCGCCGGAGCACCTGATCCTCGCGTTGCGGGAACCGCGCGCCTGGCTGGACAAGGTCGAAGCGGCCGGCTCGGTGTTCCTCGGCGACTATACGCCGGAAGCGCTGGGCGACTATTGCAGCGGCACCAACCACGTGCTGCCGACCAGCGGCGCGGCGCGCGCCTACAGCGGCGTCAGCGTGGCCAGCTTCCAGAACTTCGTCAGCGTGCAGTCGGCCAGCCGCGAAGGCATCGCCGCCATCGGCACGTGCGCCTACACGCTGGCGCGCGCCGAGAGCCTCGACGCGCACGCCAACGCGGTCGCGTTGCGGATGGAGGCGGCATGAACATTCTCGAACTGGTTCGCGCGGACCTGCGCGGCTTCGCCGGCTACTCGTCCGCACGCAGCGCGACGGTGGTCGGCGACGTCTGGCTCAATGCCAACGAGTCGCCATGGGCCAGCCCCGGCGACGCCAGCGGCAGCTCGCGCCGCTATCCCGAACCGCAGCCGCTGGCACTGCGCGAGAAGCTGGCTGCGTTGTACGGCTGCGAAGTTCCACGGTTGTTGATCGGACGTGGCAGCGACGAGGCCATCGATCTGCTGGTACGCGCCTTGTGCGAGCCCGGCGATGCGGTGGTGACCACGCCACCGGTGTTCGGCATGTACGCGGTGTGCGCGCGACTGCAGAACGTGCCGCTCGTCGAAGTGCCGCTGGTCGATGGCGAAGCGGGGTTCGCGCCCGATTTCGATGCCCTCGGGCGCGCCGCGCTCGACAACCGCGCCAAGCTGGTGTTCCTGTGCTCGCCGTCGAATCCCACCGGTGCGGCGATCGACCTGGCCGATGTCGAAGCGTTGGCGCGCAAGCTCGAAGGGCGCGCGCTGGTCGTGGTCGACGAGGCCTATGGCGAGTTCTCCGAAGTTCCTTCGGCCGTCGGGCTGCTCGGCAAGCTGCCGAACGTGGCCGTGCTGCGCACCCTGTCGAAGGCGCATGCGCTGGCCGCCGCGCGCATCGGAACGCTGATCGCCGACCCGGCGCTGATCGCCGTGCTGCGCCGCTGCCAGGCGCCCTATCCGGTGCCGACGCCGTGCGCGGAACTGGCATTGGCGGGTTTGTCCGACGCCGCGCTGGCGCAAACGCGGCAACGAGTGGAGACGGTGAAATCGGAGCGTGCGCGCCTGCAATCCGCACTCGCGGCAATGCCGGGCGTCGTCCGCGTTTACCCGTCGCAAGGCAATTACCTGCTGGCGCGTTTCGCGGATGCGGACAGCGCGTTCCGGGCCCTGCTGGGCGTCGGCGTGGTGGTCCGCGACCAGCGCGGCGCGCCGCAGCTCGGCGATGCGCTACGCATTACCATCGGTTCCCCCGAACAGAACGACCGCGTGATCGCGGCATTGGACGAAAGCAAGGCGGCCGCGGCGTGAGCACGAAAATACTCTTCATCGACCGCGACGGCACCTTGATCGAGGAGCCGGCCGACTTCCAGATCGACGCCTACGAGAAGCTGCGCTTCGTGCGCGGTGCGATCCCGGCGCTGCTGAAGCTACGCGACGCCGGTTTCCAGTTCGTCATCGTCAGCAACCAGGACGGGCTGGGCACCGAAAACTACCCGCAGGGCAGCTTCGACGGCCCGCACCGGCTGATGCTGCAGGTGTTCGAAAGCCAGGGCATCGCGTTCCGCGAAGAGCTGATCGACCGCAGCTTCCCCGAGGAGAACCTGCCCACGCGCAAACCCGGCATCGGCCTGGCGCTGCACTACCTGCGCGATCGCGACATCGACCTGGACAAGTCCGCGATGGTCGGCGACCGCGAGACCGACCTCAAGTTCGCCGAGAACATGGGCATCCGCGGGTTCCAGCTGAAGACCGCGCAGTTCGGCGGCGAATGGGACTGGGCCGGCATCGCCCACGAACTGGCCGATGCGCCGCGCCGCGCGACCGTGCAGCGGAACACCAAGGAGACCAGGATCCGCGTCGAAGTCGATCTGGATCGCGTCGCCGAGCCGGCCATCGACACCGGCCTGCCGTTCTTCGACCACATGCTGGAGCAGATCGGCAAGCATGGCGGCTTCGCCCTGTCGATCAAGGTCGACGGCGACCTGCACATCGACGAGCACCACACCGTCGAGGACGCCGGCCTGGCGTTGGGGCAGGCGCTGCGCGAGGCGCTCGGCGACAAGCGCGGCATCGGCCGCTACGGCTTCCTGTTGCCGATGGACGAAACCCTGGCGCAGGCGGCGCTGGATTTCTCCGGCCGGCCGTACCTGGTGTTCGACGGCGACTTCAAGCGCGAACGCGTCGGCGATCTGCCGACGGAACTGGTGCCGCACTTCTTCCGGTCCTTGTGCGACGCCTCGGGCATCAACCTGAACCTGCGCGTGCAGGGCGAGAACGACCACCACAAGGTCGAAGCCTGCTTCAAGGCGTTCGCGCGCGCATTGCGCCAGGCGATCCGCCGCGAAGGCGCGGAACTGCCTTCGACCAAGGGCGCCCTGTGATGAAGGTGGCGGCATCATGAAAGTGGTTCTCGTCGATGGCGGCGGATCCAACATCGGCTCGGTGCGCTATGCCCTGCAGCGCATCGGCGTCGATGCCGAACTGACCGGCGACGCGGATGCCATCCGCGCCGCCGACCGGGTGATCCTGCCCGGCGTCGGCGCCGCCGCGGAAGGCATGAAGAAATTGCGGGGACATCGCCTGGTCGAGGTATTGCGTGCGCTGGACAAGCCGCTGCTCGGCGTTTGCGTCGGCATGCAGTTGTTGTTCGATCGCTCCGAAGAGGACGACGTCGAGTGCCTGGGATTGCTGCCCGGGAATGTTTCCAAGCTGTCGGCAGGCGCGGGGGTGCGCGTTCCGCACATGGGCTGGAACACATTGAGGAAGTGTCGCGAATCCTCCCTGCTCGAAGGCATCGACGACGGCGCACATGCGTATTTCGTGCATAGCTACGCCGCCCCGGCCGGCGACGATTGCCTGGCCAGCTGCGCGTACGGGCGCGAGTTCGCCGCCGTGGTCCGGCGCGGCAATGTCGCCGGCGCGCAATTCCATCCGGAGCGTTCGGCCGCGGCCGGCGAACGGTTGCTGAAGAACTTCATCGAATACGGTCTCGCATGAGTGCGTTCACGATCATTCCTGCCATCGACCTGCGCGGCGGCCAGGTCGTTCGCCTGTACCAGGGCGACTATGCGAAACAAACGGACTATGCCGTCGATCCGGTCGAACTGGCGCAGCGCTATCGCGCGGCCGGAGCCGAGTGGTTGCATGTGGTGGACCTGGATGGCGCGCGCGACGGCGGCGGCGGCCACATCGACCTGATCGCGAAAATGGCGTACACCGGCGTGCGCGTGCAGGCCGGTGGTGGCGTACGCGACGAAGCTGGCCTGCAGCGGCTGTTCGATGCCGGCGTGGAGCGGG
>DASRYD010000042.1:0-2539 GCA_035653955.1 Pseudoxanthomonas sp. | reverse complement strand
GTCGACCTGCGCGAGATGCTGCTGGCCCTGCACGACGTGCTCAAGCGCGCCGAGCTGTACACCCAGCACGCGATCAAGCGCGACGCGCTCAGCGTGCGCCAGCGCATGGGCGACCTGCTGGGCCGGCTCAACGACGGCAAGTTCCACCGCTTCGAATCGCTGTTCACCGTGGAGGAAGGCCGCCAGGGCGTGCTGGTCACGTTCCTGGCCATGCTGGAACTCGCCAAGGAACAGTTGCTGGACTTCGTCCAGGAAGCCCCGCTGGCGCCGATCTACCTGAAGTCGCTGGCGCTGAACAACACCAACGAGCCGCTGGCGTTCTCCAGCGAGTTCGACGATACGGACGCGGCGAACGATGCAAGTGCCTAGTCTTTTTGCTCGTCATTCCCGCGAAGGCGGGAATCGCTCCTCGCTGTTGCTGTTGCATGTGGACAAAAGCAAGAGCGATTCCCGCCTTCGCGGGAATGACGACTGAAATATTGCGATAACCCGAACAACACGATCCACGACATTGAAACCCTGATGGACCAAACCCTCATCACCCGCATCGTCGAAGCCGCCCTGATGGCTTCCCCGCAGCCGCTGACCCTGGCCCAGTTGCACGGCCTGTTCCCCGAGGAGCAGCCCGCGCCGACCGGCAGCGTCGAACAGGCGCTGGAACAGCTGCGCGAAGCCTGCGCCGGGCGCGGCGTGGAGCTGGTCGAAGTCGCCTCCGGCTTCCGCTACCAGGTGCAGGCCGACGTGCACGAATGGGTCGCGCGGCTGTGGACCGAGCGCAAGACCAAGTACACCCGCGCCACCCTGGAAACCCTGGCGCTGATCGCCTACCGCCAGCCGATCACCCGCGGCGAGATCGAACAGGTGCGCGGCGTCGCGGTCAGCAGCAACACCATCCAGGCGCTGGAAGAGCGAGAATGGATCCGCGTGGTCGGCCACCGCGACGTGCCCGGCCGCCCGGCCCTATTCGGCACCACCAAGGCCTTCCTCGACTATTTCGGCCTGAAGCGCCTGGACGAGCTGCCGCCGTTGTCCGAACTGAAGGACATCGGCGAGCTGGAACCGCAGTTGCCGTTCGATACCGTCCCGATGGCGACGGCGGCCGTCGCGGAAGGCGAGCCCGCCGCAGACGGACTGCCGGAAGAGCCTGCGGTGCGGAACGATTCCGAAACCTTCCCCGAAACCCCTGCCGATGCGCAGGAAAACGAAACGTCCGCCGAAAGCATCGCCGATGCCGCGGACGAACCCGAAACCCAAGACGAAACCCAGGATGACGACGCCGCCAAGGTCTCGTCGGAGCAGAACGCATGAGCAACATTCCCAACAAATCCAAGCTGTCGCTGAAGCGCGACGCGACCGCCTCCGCCGCCGATGCCGGCAAGCTGGAAGAACGCCTGCACAAGGTGCTGGCCCAGGCCGGCCTCGGCTCGCGCCGCGCGCTGGAGCAGCGCATCGCCGACGGCCTGGTCAAGGTCAACGGCGAGGTCGCGCAGACCGGCATGTCGGTCAAGGCCGGCGACAAGATCGAACTGGACGGCCGCACCTTCGTCGCCAGCGCGCTGACCGAACCTTCGCGCGTGCTGATCTACAACAAGCCCGAAGGCGAGGTCACCACCCGCGAAGACCCCGAAGGCCGCCCGACCATCTTCGAAGCGTTGCCCGCGCTGAAGGGCGCTCGCTGGATCGCCATCGGCCGCCTCGACATCAACACCACCGGCCTGCTGCTGCTGACCACCGACGGCGAGCTGGCCAACGCGATGATGCACCCGTCGTTCGAAGTCGAACGCGAGTACGTGGTACGCGTGCGCGCGCCGGAAGGCCAGGACAGCGTGCCGGACAACATCGTCGACCGCCTCGCCCGCGGCGTGGCGCTGGAAGACGGCCCGGCCAAGTTCGACGAGATCGAACGCATCGGCGGCACCGATTCGCACGACTGGTTCCGCGTGGTGGTCAAGGAAGGCCGCAACCGCGAAGTGCGCCGCCTGTGGGAATCGCAGGGTTGCCAGGTCAGCCGGCTGAAGCGCGTGCGCTACGGCGACGTGACGCTGCCGCAGCCGCTGCTGCGCGGCCAGTCGCAGGAACTTCCCGATGTGCAGGTCGAAGCGCTGCGCAAGAAGCTGGGCCTGGAAGACGGCACGCCCGCCGCGCTGACCCTGCAGCCGGTGATCGGCCAGCGTAAGGCGACCAAGACCGCCGTGCATGTCGGCGGCGGCCGCAACGGCAACGCCTATGTCAACGGCCACAACACCGCCGACGAAGGCCGCGAGCTGCGCCGTTTCGACCACGTGCGCGAAGACCGTCGCGGCAACCGCAAGCCGCATGGCGGCCTGACCGTCAGCGGCGAAGCGGCGGCCAAGCAATCGCAGAAACCGTTCAAGCAGCGCAAAATGAAGGGACCGAAGCCGTTGCCGGACGGCAATCCGGCCGCGTTCCGCACCTGGTACGTGCCCGAAGGCGTCGACACCGGCCCGGCCGGCCATCGCAACGCAGGGCCGAAGAAGCCGTTCGGCGCCAAGCCCGGCGGCAAGCCCGCCGGAAGCAA
>DASRYD010000041.1:0-2982 GCA_035653955.1 Pseudoxanthomonas sp. | reverse complement strand
GCCTCGCCGCTGGCGCGGCCGGGGGCGTCGGCGGACCGGGTCTTCGTGCTGCTGGAAGACGTTTCCGACGCGCACGCGATGGCCCGCGAAATCGCCCACCAGGCCACCCATGACGAGCTGACCGGGTTGATCAACCGGCGCGAGATCGGTCGCCTGCTGGGCGAAGGCCTGGCGCAGGCGCGCGGCGGCGACGTCACCCACGTCTTGGCTTTCATCGACGTGGACCGGTTCAAGCTGGTCAACGACACCTGCGGGCACGCGGTCGGCGACAGGTTCCTGCGCCGCTTCGCCAACCTGTTGTCGGAACAACTGCGTGGCGGCGACTGGCTGGGTCGCCTGGGCGGCGACGAATTCGCGGTGTTCCTGCACGGCGTGGACATCGGCCAGGGCCTGCGGACGATGGAGGAAATCCACGGCCTGCTCTCGCGCACGCCGTTCCGCTGGGACGGGCGGGAAATGCCGTTCCATTGCAGCGTCGGCCTGGTCGAGGTCGATGCCGCCGCCGCCGACGTCGAATGGTTGTTGTCCGCGGCCGACGCCGCCTGTTATCTGGCCAAGGAGGAGGGGCGCAACCGCGTCCGCGCCTACAGCGACGCGAACCGTGCGCTGGCGCGCCGCCGCTACGACCTGGACTGGGTGACCAGCGCGCAGGCGGCGATCGCCGAACGTCGCCTGTTGATGTATGCCCAGAAGATCGTGCCGCTGCAGGCGCCGGATACGGGCCTGCGTTACGAAGTGCTGGTGCGCATGCGCGGCATGGACGGGGTGCTGCATCCGCCGGGCGAATTCCTGATGGCGATGGAGCGCTTCGGCCAGGCCACGGCGGTGGACGGCCATGTCCTGGATGCGGTGCTGGGCGAATTCGACCGCAATCCCGACCACCTGCGGCGGCTGGCGTCGTGCCACGTCAACGTTTCCGCGCAATCCATCGCCGACCCGGCTTTCCTGGCCCTGGTGACCGAACGCCTCGACAGTCGTCCCGCCGTCGCCGGCAAGCTGTGCTTCGAGCTCACCGAAACCGCGATGATCGGCAACCTGGCCGACGCGCGACGCTTCATCGACGCGGTGCGCGAAAGGGGCTGTCGCGTTGCCCTCGACGATTTCGGCAGCGGCCTGTCCTCGTTCGCCTACCTGAAGGACCTGCCGGTCGACATCGTGAAGATCGACAGCGCCTTCGTCCGCGACATCGGCAAGGGCGGCAGCGACCTGGCCATGGTGCGCTCGATGGCCCAGGTCGCCCGCGCGCTGGACAAGGAGACCATCGCCGAAGGCATCGAATCGGCGGAGACCCCGTCGCGGCTTGCGCGCATCGGCATCGATTTCGTCCAGGGCTATGCGGTGCACGAGCCCTGTCCGCTGGAGGAATTGATCCGCCAGACGGACGCAGGCGGCGAGGCTTGGCCGATAATGCGGGCATGACCGAAAGCCCCAGCCCGCCCCGACTCAGCAAGTTCATCGCCGAAACCGGTTTCTGTTCGCGCCGCGAGGCCGACAGGCTGATCGCCGCGCGCCACGTCACCGTCAACGGCGTGGTGGCGGGCATCGGCGCGGTGGCCGGCGAAGGCGACGAAGTCCGCGTCGACGGCCAGTTGCTGCGGGCGCGCAGCGCCAGGGCCGGCAAACGCCGGCACGTCTACATCGCGCTGAACAAGCCGGTCGGCGTCACCTGCACCACGGAAAGCTCGGTCAAGGGCAACATCGTCGATTTCGTCGGCCATGAGCAGCGCATCTTCCCCATCGGCCGCCTCGACAAGGACTCGGAAGGCCTGATCCTGCTGACCAGCAACGGCGACATCGTCAACCAGATCCTGCGCAAGGAAAACAATCACGAGAAGGAATACCTGGTCGCGGTGAACCTGCCGGTCACCGACGATTTCCTGCGCGGCATGGCCCGCGGCGTGCGCATTCACGGGGAAACGACCTTGCCATGCAAGGCCACGCGCCTGGGCAAGTTCGGTTTCCGCATCGTGCTGACCCAGGGCCTGAACCGGCAGATCCGCCTGATGTCCGCCGCATTCGGTTACCGGGTCAAGCAGTTGCGCCGCGTGCGCATCGACAATCTCAAGCTGGGCGAACTGAAGCCGGGCCGCTGGCGCAACCTGACCGACGCCGAGTTGCGCGGGTTGCTGCCGGAGCACTCCGACTGGTGAGCCGGATTGACCGGGATCAATCCCGGCTTCGCGCCTTGGCGCTAGCATCGCCGTGTCGAAGCGGAATGAGGAACCGGCAATGAGAATCCTGTTGGCGGTCGACGGCAGCGCGGTCGCGGCGAAGGCGATCCGGCGCGTGGCGAAGTTGGCGAAGGACTTGAAGGACGCACCGCAGGTGAGTCTGCTGCACGTCGTTCCACGCCTGTCGCGGGCCGCCGAAAAAGAGTTCGGTCAGGCCGGTCCCGGCCGGTACTACGAAGGTCAGTCCGAAGCGGTGTTGAGAACGCTGCGTCCCTTGCTGGGACGTACCGGGCTGGCATTCGAGGAGCGGAAGGCGATCGGCGACCCCGCGCCGACCATCCTCGCCGAAGCCAAGGCGGCGAAGGCCGACATGGTCGTGATCGGTAGCCACGGCAAGGGGGCTTTGCAGAGTCTGCTGATCGGTTCGGTGGCGCTGAAGGTCGTCGCCTCCAGTCCGCTTCCGGTCTTGGTCGTCCACTGACGATCCAGCCCCGCGCGCGGCAGGCGCCGGTCTCAGGGCAGGCGCAGCCGCGATCGCTGGCCGTTGCGTTCGATCACCACGCCGTCGCGTTCGATGGATACGACCTGCAGTTCGCCGTTGCGGTCGCCTTCGCCCATGCGCTGGCCGTTGAGGATCACGAAACGCCGCGCGGCGGATTCGTCCCACACATGCATGGTCAGTTCCGTGCGCGATGCGGTGGTGGTCGGAATGTCTTCGGGCGCGGGGAGCGGCGGCGTTGCGACTGTTTGCGGCGGCGCCGGCGCAACGTAAGGTTGCGGCGATGGCGGCTGCGCGGCCGCGAGGGTGGAC
>DASRYD010000040.1:0-1964 GCA_035653955.1 Pseudoxanthomonas sp. | reverse complement strand
TGCCCGCCCCCGCCTCAAGTCGTCGCTGGCGACCCGCCATTGCAAAGCGACGTGCCCGCGTCGCTGCGGCCGTTCGCCGTGCAGGCGGCGACGCTGACCCCGCTGGCCGGTTTCAGCGTAGATGCGCGGGTGTTATCGCGCGAAGACTATTCGTGGGACCGCGAGGCGAAGCTTTCGCCGACCGACCTGGCCCTGGGCTGGGGACGCATGGCCGACGACGACGTGCTGTCGCGACTGTCGCTCAGCCAGTCGGTGCGCTTCTTCAGCTATTCATGGCAAGAGCAGCCGCCGCTGGATCCGTCCGAGATCGCCCGCAGCGCATCGAACATGCACATGATTCCGGCCGACGACACGGTCGCCCGGGCATTGGCCGACGTGCGCAAGGACGACCGCGTGCGCATCGATGGCTGGCTGGTGCAGGCCGACGCCCGCGATGGCTGGCGCTGGCGCAGCTCGCTGAGCCGCGACGACAGCGGTGCGGGGGCTTGCGAAGTGGTTTACGTTTGTTCCATCGCGCGACGCTGATCCGCACATCGCCGTTCACGGACGCGGGTTATCCTCGCCGCAGGCCAACGAGGAACGCGCGATGGGCAAAATTGCGGTGGTAATGATCGACGGCGTCGCCGATTGGGAAATCGGCCCGGTGTTGCCGGCTGCGCGCGAATGGTTCGGCGACGAAGTCGCCATCGCCAGCATCGATGGCCAGCCGGTGACGTCGATCGGCGGCCTGCGCATCCATCCTGCGCACGCGCTGGCCGATTTCTCTCCGCTCGATGCCGATTTATGGATTCTGCCAGGCAGCGAACGCTGGCAGGAAGGCGAGATCCCCGCACTCAGCGCCGCGTTGCGCGAGCGCGCCGGGCACGACAGGGCGGTCGCCGCGATCTGCGGTGCCACCCTCGCCTTCGGCCATGCCGGCCTGCTCGACGCGCGCCCGCATACCAGCAATTCGCTCGAGTTCCTCCAGCACAACCTGCCCGGCTACGCGGGTGCCGCGCACTACCGCGCGCAACCGACGGCAGTCGGGGAAGGCGGGCTGATCACCGCAGCCGGCAGCAGCCCGATGTCGTTCGCGCTGGCCTGCCTGGGCCAGCTGCACCCGGACCGTGAAGACGCCATCGCCGAGATGCGCACGATGTTCGCCGCCGAATACGCGGACGCCTGAACCGCGTCAGGCTTCCAGGCCGATCTGGCAACTGACCCCGGTGCCGCCGATCCCGCAATAGCCGCCGGGGTTCTTCGCCAGGTACTGCTGGTGGTAATCCTCGGCGAAGTAGAACGGTGGCGCGGGAAACACGATTTCCGTGGTGATATCGCCATAGCCCGCGTTGCGGAGTCGCTGCGCGTAGGCATCGCGGCTGGCGAGCGCGGCGTCGTATTGCGCCTGGGTGTGGCAATAGATCGCGGAGCGGTATTGCGTGCCGCTGTCGTTGCCCTGGCGCATGCCTTGGGTCGGATCGTGGTTTTCCCAGAACGTGCGCAGCACCTGCTCCAGCGGAACCTGCATCGGATCGAACACCACGCGCACGACTTCCGCATGCCCGGTCAGGCCGGAGCAGACTTCCTCGTAGGTCGGGTTGGGCGTCTGCCCGCCCTGGTAGCCGACAGCGGTGACGAACACGCCCGGCAGCTGCCAGAACTTGCGTTCCGCGCCCCAGAAACAGCCCATGCCGACATCCAGCGTTTCCATGCCCGGGAAGTCGCCGCGCAAGGGGTGGCCGTTGACGTAGTGCGCGTTGTGCAGCAACAGCGCCTGCTCGCGGCCGGGCAGGGCTTCGCCTTCGCGCGGCAGGCGTTGCTTGAACGCGCCGATGCCGAGTTTTTCCAACAGGTCGCTCATGCGGACCTCCTTTCAGGCCGGGAGCAGCCCCGGGTCTTCCGCACCGTCCGAAATGGGGTCGTCGGCGGCATCCAGCAAGCCCGCAGCCTGCAACGCATCGCGCGCCTGCGGCAAGGCCGCCTCG
>DASRYD010000039.1:0-2020 GCA_035653955.1 Pseudoxanthomonas sp. | reverse complement strand
GTCGCGGCGGCCATTCAGTCGATCCAGCTCGCCGGCCGCGTCGCGGTGTGCCGCGCGCAACGCGCGATGTCGGCCAAATCGTCGATGCCGTACCAGAACAGCTTCCACTTCTCCTGCTTGATGCAGCCGTCGGACTCGGCGTAGTAGAAGATGTTGACCTGGTTGTTGTGGCGCGAGCGCCAGAACATCTTCGGATTCTCCTCGCGGGCGACGTGCCACACCGCGCGGCCCAGGCCCTCGCCCTGCGCTTCGTCCAGCACCGCGAACTTGTCCAGGTAGGCGAAGCCTTCCTCGCGGGTCAGGATCATCGCCGCACGGTAGTTCTCGCTGACGTAGACCCGGAACGGCATGGTCTTGTCGAAATAGTCCGGCGACAGCGTGCGGCCGAAGCTGGACTCGATCAACTCCCGCATCCGGTCCAGGTCCACGCCCTGCCACGAGTCGAAACGCAGCACGCGCTCGCCCATGCGCACCAGCGTGCCCGAACCCTTGTGGGTGAACAGTTCCTTGGTCAGCTCGTCCGGCCGGGTGATCGACACCGACGAAGTCAGCGGCAACACATCGAGCAGGTCCTTGATCTGTTCGATCTTCACCTTCATGCCGCCGTTGATCCACGGCTGCCGCATCAGCTCGTCGTACTCGGTCGACAGGTTGATCGAGTCGATGACCTTGCCGTCGGCGCCGAGCAGGCCGCCGGTGCCGGTCAGGAACACGATCTTGTACGGCTGCAGGGTCTTGACCAGTTCGTTCGCGGCCCAGTCGGCGTTGACGTTGAGGTACTGGCCGCCGGCGGTGACGCCGAGACTGGCGATGACCGGAATCGCGCCGAGGCGGATCGCCGCTTCGATGCCCTCGACCTCCACCCGGACCACGCGTCCCACGAAGCCGAGCTTCTCGCGATCGAGGAACTCGGCCTCGAACACGCCGGTGGTCAGCGAGGTGGCGTGCACGCCCTGCGAATGCAGTTCGTCCACCAGGTTCATGTTCTCGCGGCGCATCACCCGCCGCACCACTCCCAGCGCGTCGTCGCCGGTGACGCGCAGGCCGTCGACGACCTGCTTGGGGATGCCTGCGGCGGTCAGTTCCTCGTCGAGCTGCGGGCCGGCGCCGTGGATGACGATGGGAGTCAGGCCGACCTGCTGCAGGAACGCCAGCGACGACACCAGCGCGTCCATGTCCTCGCGCAGCACCGCGCCGCCGACCTTGACCACGGCGAAGCGCTTGGCGTCGAGTTGCGAGAACCGCTTCAGGTACTGGTCGATTTCCTTGGCGCTGCCCAGGTTCGACAACAGCTTGACGATGGTCTGCCGGGTCTGCTTGTTCGATTCGATGTTCATTTGGCGAAGATGCGGCTCACGGTGTCGGCGTACTGCCGCAATTGTTCGAGGGAAACCCATTCTTCGGCGGTGTGCGCCTGGGCGATGTCGCCGGGACCGTAGACCAGCGCGGTCAGGCCGGCCTGCGAGAACAGCGAGGCTTCGGTCCAGAAATCGACCGCATTGCCGACCGGCAGGGCCAATTCGTCGGCCAGGTCGCGCGCGGCGAGGCGGCGTTCTTCGGCGCGGGCCACGTCGCCGGACGGCAGCGACGGGCCACGGAAGGTTTCTTCGTATTCGGCCAATGCATCGGCATCGGCGAAGCCGCGGAAGGTCGCATGCAGCTCGGCGAAATCCTGCGACGGCAACGGCCGGAAGCCGAAGCGCACTTCGGCGGACGGCGCGATGATGTTCGCCTTGATCCCGCCCTCGACCTTGCCCACGTTGAAACGCAGCCCGGTCAGGCCGCCGAAGCGCAGGTGTTTCTGCGCTTCCACGTAGTCCAGCGCGGACGCGCCCCAGCGCATCGCCTGGTGCAGCGCGCTCAGCGACAACGCATTCTCGGCCGAAGCGTGTCCCGCCTGGCCCTTGAACGCCATCCGCACCGCACTGATGCCGCGATGGGCCAGCACGGCTTCGCCCCGGGTCGGCTCGGCGACGATCGCCTCGCCGAAGCCATGGTCGCGCGCGAGGAACGCGGCGAT
>DASRYD010000038.1:0-2407 GCA_035653955.1 Pseudoxanthomonas sp. | reverse complement strand
CACCAGCGCTTCGCCCGGGGGCAGCGGCTCCGCGGCGACCAGGGCGAATTCGGTCTGCGGGTTCGGCTGGCACAGCCGCGCGGCTTGCTCGGGGCTGAGTTCCTTCATGGCGTAGAGGAAGCGCTGGCGTACTTCATCGGGGCCGAGCAGGGCGAAGCCGCCGACCAGCGGAGCGGCGTCTTCCGGGCGGATCGGGCGGATCAGCAGCTCGCGTCCGTCGGGCAGCCGGAACTGCTCGTGCCAGGGCGGGAGGCGTTTGCGCTCACTCATGCCGGCCATTTTCACATGAATGCGGTGAACGGTAGCTGCCGGCCGGGAGGCTCAGACGCGGGATTTCACTCCACGCAAACGGACGATCAGCCGCACCGCCAGCAGCACAAGCGCGCCGGCGGCGATGCCGACGGCCGCGCTGAACAGGTTGCTCCACAGCCAGCCCAGCGGACCTTGGGTGTAATGCTCGATCCAGTGGTGCAGGGCGGCGATGCCATGGACCAGGATGCCCCCGCCCACGAGGAACATCGCCACGGTGCCGGCGATGGACAGGAACTTCATCAGCTTCGGCGCGAACGCCAGGATGCCGCGGCCGAGCGCGGCGCTGGCCTTGCCGGCGCCTTCGCGGCTCAGGCGCAGGCCCAAGTCGTCCAGCTTGACGATGCCGCCGACCAGTCCGTACACGCCGACGGTCATGATCAGGGCGATGGCGACCAGCACGCCGAGCTGGCTCACGAACGGCTGGGTGGCCACCGTGCCGAGCGAAATGACGATGATTTCGGCCGAGAGGATGAAGTCGGTGCGGATCGCGCCTTTGATCTTGTCCTTTTCGAAGGCGACCATGTCCACCTTCTCGTCGCTGACCGCATCGATCAGTTCGGAATGGTGCTGGCTGTCTTCGCGCCTGCTGTGCAGGAATTTGTGCGCCAGCTTCTCTACGCCTTCGAAGCACAGATAGGCGCCGCCGATCATCAGCAGCGGCGTGATCAGCGGGATGCCGATGCCGCGTCCCTTCAGCCAGGTCTCGAGTGCGGCAATGCCCAGCGCCGCCGGCACCAGGATCGCCTTGTTGAGCAACGAACCCTTGGCCACCGCCCAGACCACGGGGAGTTCGCGGTCGGCATTGACGCCGGAAACCTGCTGGGCGTTGAGGGCCAGATCGTCTCCGAGCACACCGGTGGTCTTCTTCGCCGCGACCTTGGTCATCACCGACACGTCGTCGAGCAGGCTGGCGATATCGTCGAGCAGGGCGAACAGGCTGGAAGGCATGGGAGGCGATGGAAGCGATGGGGTCGGTGGATTTTCGCACGGGTGTCGATAGGAGCGGGCCCAGCCCGCGATGCCATCCCTCGCGATCCGAGCGAAAAGCATCGCGGGCAGGGGCCCGCTCCTACGAGGCTTCGCGCAACCACTCCAGGCGCGTAGAAGCCCCGGTTTCCCCCAGCGCCTGCTTCAATATCGGCAGGGCCGGGGCGAGCGTTCGGTCGAACCGCCACGGCGGGTTCAGCAGCAGCATGCCGCTGCCGTTGAGGCGCAAGGGCGAATCGTCGGGGCGAATCTGCAGTTCGGCTACCAGCGCCGACTTCGCCGGCAGCGCTGCGGCCTTGCGGAAGAAGGGCAGCAGGCTGCGGCGCTGCTTGATCGGATACCACACCGCCCAGATCGCGTTCGGCCAGCGTTGCAGGCCTTCGCGCACGGCGGCGACGATTCGGGGGTATTCCGCGTCCTGCGCCTCGTACGGCGGATCGATCAGCACCAACCCGCGGGCGAATTTCGTCGTTCCGTCCTTCGGCGGCAGCAGCGCGCGGATCGCCGCATAGCCGTCGCGCGCATGCACGGCTACGCGCGGGTCGCGGACGAACAAGGCCTTCAGCTCCGTCGCCTCTTCCGGCTGCAGTTCGCACGCGGCCAGCCGATCCTGCGCGCGCATCGCCTGCGCGGCCAGCAGCGGCGAACCCGGGTAAGCCAGCAACGCGCCGACCGGATTGTCGGCCTGCACGGCACGCAGGTAGCGTTCGACCACGTCGGGCAGGGCCGGTTGGTCGAACAGGCGGGCGATGCCATTGTCGGCTTCGGCGGTCTTGCGGCTCTCCGCGCCGCCCAGCAGGTAGCGGCCGCGCCCGGCATGGGTGTCGAGCACGAAGAACGGCGTGTCCTTGGCCTTCAGCGCGTCCAGCACGGCCAGCAACACGATGTGCTTGAGCACGTCGGCATGATTGCCGGCATGGAAGGCGTGGCGGTAGTTCATGCGCGCAGCATAGCGGCCCGGCCCGGCGTCCGACTATGCTTGCGCCATGCCGACGATCCTGGTTGCCGAAGACGAACCGGCCATCGCCGACGCGGTGCTGTACGCGCTGCGCAGCGAAGGCCTGGAGGCGCAGCACTGCCTGCTGGGGCGGGAGGTGGCGCCGCGCGT
>DASRYD010000037.1:0-3757 GCA_035653955.1 Pseudoxanthomonas sp. | reverse complement strand
ACGGCGCTCGCTGCCCATCAGGATCTTGTCGCGCGCCTTGTCCAGGTGGCTCATGCGCACTTCGCGGGCATTCTCCCGCGCGGCAAACAGCGCCGCTTCGTTGACAAGGTTCGCCAGGTCCGCGCCGGAGAAGCCGGGTGTGCCGCGGGCGATGGTCATCGCGTTGACGTCGCTGGCCGTGGGCACCTTGCGCATGTGCACCTTGAGGATCTGCTCGCGGCCCTTCAGGTCGGGCAGCGGCACGACCACCTGGCGGTCGAAGCGGCCCGGGCGCAGCAGCGCCGGGTCGAGCACGTCGGGACGGTTGGTCGCGGCGATCACGATCACGCCTTCGCCGCCTTCGAAACCGTCCATCTCGACCAGCAACTGGTTGAGGGTCTGCTCGCGCTCGTCGTGGCCGCCGCCGAGGCCGGCGCCGCGATGGCGGCCAACCGCGTCGATTTCGTCGATGAAGATGATGCACGGCGCGTGCTTCTTCGCCTGCTCGAACATGTCGCGCACGCGACTGGCGCCGACGCCGACGAACATCTCGACGAAGTCGGAGCCGGAAATGCTGAAGAACGGCACCTTGGCCTCGCCGGCGATGGCCTTGGCCAACAGGGTCTTGCCGGTGCCCGGCGGGCCGACCATCAGCACGCCGCGCGGGATCTTGCCGCCGAGCTTCTGGAACTTGGACGGATCGCGCAGGAATTCGACCAGTTCGCCGACTTCCTCCTTGGCCTCGTCGCAGCCGGCGACGTCGGCGAAGGTTACCTTCACCTGGTCCTCGCCCTGCAGCTTGGCGCGCGACTTGCCGAACGACATCGCGCCCTTGGCGCCGCCGCCGCCGCCCTGCATCTGCCGCATCATGAACAGCCAGAAACCGATGATCAGCAGTACCGGCAGGAAGGTCATCAGGATCGAGCCCAGCGAGATGCCGCTGGACGGCGCCTCCTGCTTGATCGCCACGTTCTTGTTGCGCAGCACGTTGATCAACTCGCGGTCGTACGGCCCGAGCACCGTGACCGGCTGGTCGTTGCTGCTCGTGCGGTAGGTGATCTTCATGACGTCCGCACGGCCGTCGCCGCTGAAGCTCACTTCCTTCACCGCGCCGCTGTCGACCTGGTCGAGGAACTGCGAATACGACGGCTGTTGGGCCGTGGCTCCGCCCAGGCGCGGCGAAAAGCTCTGGAACACCACCATCAGCACGACGGCGACGACCACCCACAGCAGCAGATTCTTGGCCAAGTCGTTCATCCTCATCGTTCCTACCGTCCAACCTTACTTCAACTGATTCACACCGGCCTGTGCCGTTTGCCCTGGCCCAGCGCATAGACTTCCGGCGACCGCTTGCGCGAGGCGTCCGGCTTGCGGATCGCCACGCGCTCGTAGCGCCGGCGCAACTCACGGACGTAGTCGTCGAAACCCACGCCCTGGAACAGCTTGATCAGGAACGCGCCGCCGGGCTTCAGATGGCCGTCGGCGAATTCCATCGCCAGTTCGGCCAGGTGCATCGCCCGCGGCTGGTCCACCGCATCCATGCCACTCTTATTGGGGGCCATATCCGACAGTACAAGGTCCACCGGCTGCCCGCCGAGCATCGCTTCCAGTTGCGATAACACGCTGTTTTCCCTGAAGTCCCCATGAAGGAACTCCACTCCGGCCAGCGGCGGCATCTCCAGGATGTCCATCGCCACGACCCGGCCGGTGTCGCCCAAGGCCTGGCGGACGAACTGCGACCAGCCGCCCGGGGCCGCGCCCAGGTCGACCACGACCATGCCCGGTTTCAGCAGCCGGTCGCGAGCCAGTAGCTCCTCCAGCTTGTAGGCCGCCCGCGAACGCATCCCTTCCGCCTGCGCCTTCTTCACGTAGGGGTCGGAAAAGTGCTCCTTGAGCCAGCGTTGGCTGCTTTTGCTGCGGGTGGCCATGGCTTGTCCCTTTCCCGTGCGGAAAGGGCCGTATGAAGGCGGTGAACAGGGCCCGCATGATACCCTGAACCCCCATCGCCACCCGTTTTCCGCATGTCCGTCGTCCTGACCAATGCCCAGAACCGTTTCCTGCGCGGCCAGGCGCACGACCTGAAGGCCCTGCTGCAGACCGGCGGCAAGGGCATCACCCCGGCCTTCCTGGCCGAGCTGGACGAGGTGCTGGAACGCCACGAACTGGTCAAGGTCAAGGTCGCCGCCGAAGACCGCGAAACCCGCGACGCGTTGATCGGCGATATCGTCGGCCAGACCGGCGCGGCTCTGGTCCAGCGCATCGGCCACGTGGCCATCCTTTACCGCCCCTCCCGGGACAAGCGGCAGATCGTGCTGCCGCGGGGCTGATCTTTCCGCCCCTCATTCCCGCGAAAGCGGGTTTTCAACCGACGGATGTCGGGCCATCGCTCCTCCTTTCCGCCATGCAACTGAACCACGAACGCCCCGACTATGCCTTCGCTCTGCGCAGCGCCGACGGCCGCAGCGCCAGGGTCAACGACAGGATGCTGACCGCCAGCTTCATCCTGATGCCATCGCAATTGGTCGAAGACTGGCCGGTGCGCGCCGGTGAACCGTTGGAAGTGGACGACCTGGCGCCGTTGCTGGCGCTGGATCCGGAACTGGTGGTGCTGGGCACCGGCGACAGGCAGGTGTTTCCTTCCGCCGCGGTGATGGCCGCGTGCCTGAGCCGCGGCGTCGGCATCGAAGTGATGACCAACGCCGCCGCCGCGCGCACCTACAACGTGCTGGCGAGCGAGGGGCGCAAGGTCGTCGCCGGATTCTTGTTGTCGTAGTTATCGCTTGGGCCGGCAGTCGCTGCCATAAGCTTCGTTGTAGGGTTTATCGAAGCAGGCAAGCAAGCCGTCGACCACTTCGATATTCATCGGCCAGCGCATCTTCATCTTCTGCCCGTTGTCCATCGACACTTCCACGTAACCGTCCTTCACCGGCCCCAATGCCTCCGGTGCCGGCGTCTGCATCAGGCTGTCCCTTGCGGCAAGCAGACCCGGCTTGTCCTTGCGGAGGAACGCGACCGTCGCATCGACATAGGCATTCCACGCCTCTTGCCCCGCCTCGTTTTTCCTCGCGGACGAGAGCAGTCCGATTGCGCGCCTGGTCTGTCCGGCAGAGGCGCGCATCTGCCCTTCGTGCCAATCGAGTATCGGCTTGTCCAGCGCATGCTCTTTCTTGTACGCGGCAATCAAATCTGCAGCGGCGATTTCGCAGCCGGGAATGTTGGCGATCTTCCGCCAACCGCCCCCGCCATTCGACAGGTCCTGGTCGAAGGCGCTTTCATCCAGCGCCAGCATCGCAGCTTCGTCGTAACCGCATTTGCCCGCCGCCGCGGTTGCCGGAGGCCTGGTCGCGCAGGCGGCCAGCGCGAATATCGACATGCAAACCAGCGCGATGCACTTCATCGGCAGCCTCATTTTTTCGGCAAATATTCCTGCGGATCCAGCGGCTTGCCGTTGTAGCGGATCTCGAAGTGGAGCATGTCGCGCGACGCGCCGCTGTGGCCCATCTCGGCGATCTGCTGGCCGGCCTTCACGTTCTGGCCTTCGTTGACCAGTCGGCGACGATTGTGGCCGTAGGCCGACAGCCATGATTCGCTGTGCTTGATGATCACCAGTTCGCCGTACCCGACCAGACCGGCACCCGAGTACACCACCACGCCATCGGCCGCGGCGCGCACCGGCTGGCCTTCCTTGCCGGCGATGTCGATGCCCTGTCGGGTCGCATTGCCCGCGGCATACGTGCCCGCGACCGTACCGTCGGCCGGCCAGCGCCAGTCGAAGCCG
>DASRYD010000036.1:0-2930 GCA_035653955.1 Pseudoxanthomonas sp. | reverse complement strand
GAACACCTCCGCGTGCGGCCCGCCTTTGCGCTGGTGCCAGCCCTCGCCGACGATCCGGCCTTCCTTCGCGATGACGCAGCCGACCATCGGGTTGGGCCGCGTGGTGTAGGCGCCGCGTTCGGCCAGGCGCAAGGCGCGCGCCATCAGCAGGTGGTCGGTGGCGTTGAATTCGGTCATGTTGTTCCTGTTTTTCCTTCTCCCACCGGGAGAAGGTGCCCGAAGGGCGGATGAGGGCGGGAGAATTCTGCGCCCAGGAACGTTCCACAATGCTGAGGGTTCCCGCCCTCATCCCTCGCTGCGCGCCACCTTCTCCCGGTGGGAGAAGGAGAAGCGTCAGCGCTTCTTGTTGCGGTCGATCGGCACCACGTCGGCGCCGAGCAGCGGCAGCTGGCCGTTCGCGGTGGGCAGGTCGCGTTCCAGCTTTTCGATCTCCTCGCGGAAATCGGCCACGTCCTCGAAACTGCGGTATACCGAGGCGAAACGCACATAACCGACATGGTCGAGCTTGCGCAGTTCGCCCATCACGAACTCGCCGATGCGCAGGGACGGCAGCTCGCGTTCGCCGCTCATCCGCACCTGGTGCACCACCGCACGCACCGCCGCCTCGATCTGCTCCTCCGACACCGGACGCTTCTGCAACGCCTTGTCGAACCCTGCACGCAGCTTGCGCGCATCGAAGCTCTCGCGCCGGCCATCGCCCTTGATGATCGCCGGCAGCTTGATTTCGATGGTTTCCAGCGTGCTGAAACGCTCGCCGCAGGCCTCGCACTCGCGACGACGGCGAATCGTCGCGCCGTCTTCCGACGCGCGCGAGTCGATGACCTTGGTATCCGTGTGCTGGCAGAACGGGCAATGCATGGCGTAGGGCGGGTTTTAACCCGCCATCCTCGGATGGTCAAAGGCAAGGCGGGTCAAGACCGCCCTACCCGTAAACCGGAAACTGCCGGCACTGCTTGGTCACGTTCTCGCGCACCCCGGCGATGACCTTGTCGTCGTTCGGGTTGTCGAGCACGTCGGCGATCCACTCGGCCAGCGCGACGCAATCGGGCTCCTGGTAGCCGCGCGTGGTCACCGCCGGCGTGCCGATGCGCAGGCCCGAGGTGACGAACGGCTTCTGCGGATCGTTCGGCACCGCATTCTTGTTGACGGTGATGTGGGCCTTGCCCAGCGCCGCTTCCGCGTCCTTGCCGGTGACGGACTTGCCGATCAGGTCGATCAGCATCAGGTGGTTCTGGGTACCGCCGGAAACGATCTTGTACCCGCGCGCGATCAGCGTCTTCGCCATCGCCTGCGCGTTCTTCACCACCTGCTGCTGGTATTCCTTGAATTCCGGCTCCAGCGCTTCCTTGAACGCCACCGCCTTGGCCGCGATCACGTGCATCAGCGGACCGCCCTGGATGCCGGGGAACACGATGCTCTGCAGCTTCTTGCTGATGTCGTCGAAAGCTTCGCCCGCACCCTGCTTGCCCGACACGATGATGCCGCCGCGCGGGCCGCGCAGGGTCTTGTGCGTGGTGCTGGTGACCACGTGCGCGTGCGGCAGCGGGTTCGGGTAGGCGCCGGCGGCGATCAGGCCGGCGACGTGGGCCATGTCGACGAACAGATACGCGCCGATCTTGTCGGCGATGGCGCGGAAGCGCGCCCAGTCGATCTGCTGCGAATACGCGCTGAAGCCGGCCACGACCATCTTCGGCTTGTGTTCCAGCGCCAGTTTCTCGACTTCGTCGTAATCGATCAGGCCATTGTCGTCGACGCCGTACTGCACCGCGTTGAACAGCTTGCCGGAGGCATTGACCTTGGCGCCATGGGTCAGGTGGCCGCCGTGGGCCAGCGACATGCCGAGGATGGTGTCGCCCGGCTGCAGCAGGGCGAAGTACACGGCCTGGTTGGCCTGCGAGCCGCTGTGCGGCTGCACGTTGGCGTAGTCGGCGCCGAACAGTTGCTTCACCCGGTCGATGGCCAGTTGCTCGGCGATGTCGACGTATTCGCAGCCACCGTAGTAGCGCTTGCCCGGATAGCCTTCGGCGTACTTGTTGGTCAGCACGCTGCCCTGCGCTTCCAGCACGCGCGGGCTGGCGTAGTTCTCGCTGGCGATCAGCTCGACGTGGTCTTCCTGGCGCTTGGCTTCGTCGGCGATGGCCTGGGCCAGTTCGGGGTCGTAACCTTCAATGCGGGCGTCGCGCGGGAACATCGGGTCTCCAGAGGATAGAGGGAAAGATGGGAACGGCCGGAAAACCGGCCTTCGACCCTGTCGATTGTAGCCCCTGCGGCAGCTTCAGACCGTGCGCAGGAAGGCGTCCAGCACCGCGCCGCGGTAGCGGCGGCGATGCACCAGCAGCGACAGCTTGCGGCGCAGGTCGAGGAAGGGCGTGCCCAGCGCAACCAGGCGGCCGGTGGCGACGGCGTCTCGGATCGCCACTTCGGGCAGGCAGGCGATGCCCAGCCCGGCGACCACGGCCTGCTTGATCGCCTCGGTCTGGCTCAATTCCAGCACGCTGTGCGGCGGGGGCAGCTTGGCCAGCGCCTGCTCGCTGAGGCTGCGGGTAGCCGAGCCGGGTTCGCGCAGGATCCAGCGTTCGCCGGCGAAGTCGCGTGCACGCACGACATTGCGTCCGGCCAGGCGGTGCTCCGGCGCGACGCAGACGACCAGCGCATCGTCGCGCCATGGGCGCGTTTCCAGCTCCGGATGGAGCACCGGCCCCTCGACGCAACCCACGTCGAGGCTGTGCTCGAGCATCGCCTGGGCGATGTCGCCGGTGTTGCCGACGCGCAGGCGCAACGACACCTGCGGGTATTCGCGGACGAAATCGCCGAGCAACTCGCCGACGCGATAATTGCCGACGGTATTGCTGGTGCCGATGCGCAGCTCGCCGCCCAGCGTGTCGCTGGCGTTGGACGCGACCCGGCCCAGTTCCGCGTAGCGCTCCAGC
>DASRYD010000035.1:0-1998 GCA_035653955.1 Pseudoxanthomonas sp. | reverse complement strand
CGCTTCGGTATCGGCCGTACCGGTCATGCCGGACAGCTTCTTGTACATGCGGAACAGGTTCTGGAAGGTGATGCTCGCCAGCGTCTGGTTCTCGCGCTGGACCGGCACGCCTTCCTTCGCTTCCACCGCCTGGTGCAGGCCGTCGGACCAGCGGCGGCCGGCCAGGGTACGGCCGGTGAACTCATCGACGATGACCACTTCGCCGTCGCGCACGATGTAGTCCACGTCACGCTGGTAGATCGCGTGCGCGCGCAGGGCGGCATTGAGGTGGTGGACCACGGTCAGGTTCTGCGCCGCGTACAGGCCTTCGGTCTCGCCGTCGAGGATGCCGGCTTCAACCAGCAGCTGCTCGGCGTGCTCCATGCCCGCTTCGGACAGGTGCACCTGCTTGCCCTTCTCGTCGACCCAGAAATCGCCTTCGCCGTCTTCCGCTTCCTGCTTGACCAGGTGCGGCACGACGCGGTTGACGCGGATGTACAGCTCCGGGGAATCATCGGCCGGACCGGAGATGATCAGCGGGGTACGCGCTTCGTCGATCAGGATGGAGTCGACTTCGTCGACGATGGCGTAGTGCAGGCCGCGCTGGTAACGGTCGGCCTTGGACAGCGCCATGTTGTCGCGCAGGTAGTCGAAGCCGAATTCGTTGTTGGTGCCGTAGGTGATGTCGGCCGCGTAGGCTTCGCGCTTGTCGCTGTGCGGCATGCCCGGGTACACCACGCCCACGCTCAGGCCCAGCCAGTTGTACAGCTTGCCCATCTGCGCGGCGTCGCGGCGGGCCAGGTAGTCGTTCACGGTGACCACGTGCACGCCCTTGCCTTCCAGCGCGTTGAGGTACACCGGCAGGGTCGCCACCAGGGTCTTGCCTTCACCGGTGCGCATTTCTGCGATCTTGCCCAGGTGAAGCACCATGCCGCCGATCAGCTGCACGTCGTAGTGGCGCATGCCCAGCACGCGGCGGCCGGCTTCGCGGCAGACCGCGAACGCTTCCGGCAGCACCTTGTCCAGGGCTTCACCGCCGGCGATGCGCTGCTTGAACTCCGGCGTCTTGGCCTGAAGCTGCTCGTCGGAAAGCTTCTCGATCTCCGGCTCCAGCGCATTGATCTTGGCGACGATGCGGTTGAGCTGGCGCAGCTGTCGTTCGTTACGACTGCCAAATACGCGGGTAAGCAGGCTGTTGATCATTGAAGGAACCGGGTTGGATGGACACGACGCCCGGCCTCCCCCTTGGGATCCGTCCGCCGCAAACGAAACAGGGCGCCTGGCGCCCTGTCGATGGCAACACCCATTGTAGCTTGGGACGGGCGGCTGAGGTTTCAAGCGCCAATCCGGTCGCAATCGCCCCGGATTCGGCAAAGAAGCACGGATGCGGGGTCGGACCCCTTTCGCCATGGCGAAAGGGCTCTGATCCCAGCCCTCAACCGAATCGGGTCAGAGCCCTTCCGCGGCGCGGAAGGAATCCGACCCGGGCATCAGCCGCGGCTGACGCGGCCGACCGGCGTGTTGCCGCCGTCGCCGAGGAACTTGCGCGGGTTGACCACGTTGCCGTTCTCCCACACCTCGAAGTGCACGTGGGCACCGGTCGAACGGCCGGTGGAACCGGCCTTGGCCACTTCCTGGCCGGCGCGGACCAGGTCACCGGCCTTCACCATCAGGCGCGAATTGTGCGCGTAGCGGGTGACATAGCCGTTACCGTGGTCGACATCGACGACGTTGCCATAGCCGCCCTTCACACCGGCGAAGCTGACCACGCCTTCGGCCACGGCCATCACCGGGTCACCGACCTTGGCGTGGAAGTCCACGCCCTTGTGGGTGGCGGCGCCGCGGCCGAACGGGTCGGCACGGGTGCCGAAGCCGGAGGTCACGTAGCTGTTGCGGATCGGCATGCGCGACGGCACGGCGTTCTGCTGCAGCTGGTGGTCGAACATCAGCGATTCCATCACCGACAACTGGCGGCCTGAAGCAGCGAAGCGCTGCTCCAGCACCTGTAAGTCGGCGTTG
>DASRYD010000034.1:0-2429 GCA_035653955.1 Pseudoxanthomonas sp. | reverse complement strand
GCGCTCAACGCTTCCGCGGCGAAGGGCGATGGCCCGGTCAGGTCGCGCGCGACGACCTGCACGTCGCCGGCTTCCAGCGCGCGCAACAACGCGAGCCAGCCGTCCACGTCCATCGCTTCGCGCAGGCAATCGTGCATGGTCTGCGCGACCAGCGGGTGGTCCGGCACCTCGCGCTCGCCGACGATATTCTCCAGGCACGCCACCTGGTCCGGGAAGACCGTCGCCATCAGGTCTTCGGACTTCATCCGCTGCAGCTGCGGCGCGACCTTGGTGCCGCCGACGAAGCGCGGCAACGCCAGCGCGGTCGTCGCGTTCCAGCGGAAGCGCGCGGGAAACAGCGGCGCGTCCAGCAGCGCCTGCACCAGCACCTGCTCGGCGCTGGACGAATGCAGGTAGGACACCACCTCGATCAGCGGGAACGAATGGCTGGTCGACAGCGACAGCACGACGGCATCCTCGGTCGCCGCCGCCTGCAGTTCGAAATTGAACTTGCGGCAGAAGCGTTTGCGCAGCGCCAGCCCCCAGGCCTTGTTGATGCGGCTGCCGTAGGGCGAATGGATGACCAGCTGGGTGCCGCCGGACTCGTCGAAGAAACGCTCCAGCGCGATCCGCGATTGCGAAGGCAGCAGGCCGAAACCGGCGAACTGCGCGGCCGCGTAGCTCGCGATCTGCGCGGCGGCGGGTTCGCCCAACCGCAGTTCCGACAGCAACCACGCTTTCAACGTCGCCTCGCCGCCCCGCTCCAGCCGGTCCTGCATCGCCTCGCGCAGGCGCGACACGCTGGCCGACAGCTCGATGCTGCGGCCAGGCGCCTCGCCCAGCCAGAACGGGATGCTGGGCGGCGCACCTTCGGCGTCCTCGACGCGCACGCGACCGGCCTCGACGCGGAGGATGCGATAACTCGTATTGCCGAGCTGGAAGATGTCGCCCGCGATGCTCTCGATGGCGAAGTCCTCGTTGATCGAGCCTATCATCGTGGCGTGCGGTTCCAGCACCACTTGGTAATCGGCGGTATCGGGAATCGTCCCGCCGGACAGTATGGCGGTCATGCGCGCGCCCTTGCGCCCACGCATTTTGCGGTGCACGGCGTCGCGGTGGAGGTAGGCCGCGCGCTGGCCGTAGCGGGTGCTGAATCCGTCGGCCAGCATCCGCACCACCGCATCGAAGTCCTTGCGCTCGAGTCGCGCGTAAGGCCACGCGCGATGCACGATGCCGAACAGCTCGTCTTCGCCCCATTCGCGGCAGGCCACTTCGGCGACGATCTGCTGCGCCAACACGTCCAGCGGCGCCGGCGGCATGATCAGCGCGTCGAGTTCGCCGCGATGCACGGCATCCAGCAATGCGGCGCTTTCCAGCAATTCGTCGCGCGAACTCGGGAACAATCGTCCCTTGGGAACCCCGCCGACATGGTGGCCGGAGCGGCCCACGCGTTGCAGGAACGCGGCGATGCTGCGCGGCGAACCGATCTGGCACACCAGATCCACATCGCCGATATCGATGCCCAGCTCCAGCGAAGCAGTGGCGACCAGCACTTTCAATTCGCCGCGTTTGAGCTTCTGCTCCGCGTCCAGGCGCAATTCCTTCGCCAGCGAGCCGTGGTGCGCGGCGACGTGTTCCCTGCCCAGCAATTCGCCGAGGTGGCGCGCCGCGCGTTCGGCCATGCGCCGGGTGTTGACGAAGACGAGCGTGGTCGTGTGCTGTCCGACCAGTTGCGCGATGCGTTCGTAGACCAGGTCCCATTGCGCGTTCGACATTACCGCTTCCAGCGGCACCGGCGGCAGTTCCAGCGCGAGGTTGCGCTTGCGCGCATGGCCCACATCGACGATGTCCGGATCGGCGGCGTCCGTGCCGACCAGGAATTTTCCCACCGCTTCGATCGGCTTCTGCGTGGCCGACAGGCCGACCCGGGCCGCGCGCCGGCCGGTCAACGCATCGAGGCGTTCCAGCGACAGCGCGAGGTGGCAGCCGCGCTTGCTCTGCACCAGCGCATGGATTTCGTCGACGATCACCGTGCGCACGGCCGACAGCATCGCCCGCCCGGATTCGGAACCCAGCAGCACGTACAGCGATTCCGGCGTGGTGACCAGGATGTGCGGCGGACGTTTGCGCAGGGCCGCGCGTTCGGATTGCGGGGTGTCGCCGGTGCGTACCGCGGTGCGGATGTCGACATCGGGCAGGCCTTGCGCGGCGAGTTCGTCGCGGATGCCTTGCAGCGGCGCTTCCAGATTGACGTGGATGTCGTTGGACAGCGCCTTCAGCGGCGAGACGTACAACACCAGGGTCGCGTCGGGCAGACCGTAGGACAGGCCTTCGCGCACCAGTCCATCGATGGCGGTGAAGAACGCGGTGAGCGTCTTGCCCGAACCGGTCGGCGCGGCGACCAGGGTGTCGCGGCCGCTGGCGATGGTCGGCCACGCGGCGACCTGCGC